>QWPO01000030.1 GCA_003669255.1 Planctomycetota bacterium
AGAGGGCTCCACCGGAGTCGCCATCGGTATCGGGCCCGGCGACCGCCGCCGACGGGCTCGTCGTCGTGCTCGGACTGTAGTCGCCACAACTGGCCACGTAGTTGCTCGTCGCCAAGGCTGGATCGGAGCCCGTAGCGCAGGCCAGGTAGATGTTCGACGCACTCCCGAAATCACAGAGCTTGTTGAGGTCCTCCGTGATGTCGGACGGACACCGATACATCGACACCTTCGTCTGGAGCGCCGTGCCGACCGGCGTGCCGCCCGACTTCAGCATGCTGACGGCGGTGGTGAGGGCGTTCGTCGATGGAGAGAGCGTGTTGTAGAGCGTGCCGAGTTCCGCATACGGCATGATGAACACGCCCCAGCCCCAGCAACAATCCGCCTGGCCGCCAAGGTTCGTGGTGTGCTGATGACCGGACGGCATCCGCCTCTTCGAACTCTCGTGCGTGAGGAACGCCAACCCGATCTGCTTGAGGTTATTCGAGCAGGCCGATCTGCGGGCCGCCTCGCGGGCCGTCTGCACGGCGGGTAGCAGGAGGCCGATCAGCGTGGCGATGATCGCAATCACCACCAGCAGTTCGACAAGGGTAAAGCCGCGACGCCGAAGACAAGATCCCATCGGAATGCTCCGCTGAAGAAAGAAACATCCCCAAAACCATTGTCCCGCGAATCTGCCGCCGTTCCTTGGTCACCGCTACTTGTTCGAGATGTCGATATCGAACACGTTGCCGCCCCCCTTCACCTCGAACGACAACACCGAGCCGCTGGCATAGGAGGCGGGCACCTTCGGGGAAGCGGGATTATCGGCGTCGGCCATCACCTTGACCGCGTAGGTTCCAAGCGGCACGCCCGACTTGGCCCCCGGCCCCAGTCGCCGCACCGTGTAGCGGCCGTCACCTTCCGTGGTGGCGACACCCCGGGGAGCATCCGTCGCCTGCGGATCAAAGACCACGACCAGGCCCTTGGCCGGCTTGCCGTCCACGCGCACGGTCCCGGAAACGTCGGCGATCCGCTGGCAGCCCGGCAGCAGCAGAGCGGCGACACAGACGAGCAGGGGGGCAACGCGCACTCTCATCGGTACGGAAACTCCTCGATCATGAAGCTTGAGCGGTGAGGCTTGAGCCGATCCACAACGCCCGTGAAAAAGACGCACAGGCGTCACTGTGGCATCGACGGCACCGACGGATCGATGACCGGCGTCGTCGCCGAACCATGCATCGCGGTGTTACCGACCAACCCCTCGTCTCGCTTCGCCATCTTCTGAAGGATCGCGAAATCGCAGTTCTCGGAGATAAACATCACCGAGGCATCGCCGAGCAGAAAGTTGGCCCCGCCCCGGTGAAAGCTATTGTAGGCCTTGCCGTTGTTCACGCTGAGGAAGTCGTTGATCGGGAGGCTCAGCATCCTGCCGTAGCACCGCCCCGCACCATGCACCGCCGTGCCAGACCCCGGCCGGCCATTGCCCGCCCAGACCGCCGCGAACGACCCCTTGCCCGTGCGCTGTGCGGTAAAGTTCGCGACCGTGTCGCCGCCACACCGTTCACCAACAAAAATGGTCTTCGAGAGACCGTCGGCCATATCCTTGAACTTGAGGCCTAGTGCCGTATCGCGACCAAGGAAGGCGCCATCTGGTGGATCAGTGCCGTCGGACTTGCAGGTTCCGGCGTCCGGATTATCCCAGCCGCAGTTCTCATGAGGCGGGTTATTGCCGGATGAGGCCACATAGTTCGACGTGCCGATCGCCGGATCGCTGCCGGTCTCGCAGGCAAGCGCCGGCGACTTGCCGCTGCTACCACCAAAATCGGACAGGTTGTTCGTCTCGGGAGCAGAGTCCGAAGGGCAACGATGCGACGCCACACCCGCCTTCAATGCTGCCCCGCCGGCGCCACTCTTCAGGAGGTTGCAGGTTGTCAGGAGCGTCGTGCTATTCGGATTGAGTGCGTCGAAGGTCGTCGAAGCCTCCATGAACGGCATGATGAACACCGCCCAGCCCCAGCCAGGGTCGCCCACCTTGGCGCCCATCTTGTGGCCAGCCGGCAGCCGCTTGCGGGCGTTTTCGAAGTTGGTGAGGCCGAGCCCCAACTGCCGCATGTTGTTGGAGCAGGCACTGCGGCGGGCCGCCTCGCGGGCCGTCTGCACGGCGGGTAGCAGGAGGCCGATCAGCGTGGCGATGATCGCAATCACCACCAGCAGTTCGACAAGGGTAAAGCCGCGACGAGCGGCCCGGCTGATGGCGAGCATGTGATCCTCCGCGGACGAGCGACAAAGAAAATCGCGAGGGCTGGCGAGTTCTGTTCGCGAAACCCTCCCGACGAACAACACCTTCCCCCGCACACCTTTGATCTTAGTGTCCAAATCTCCCGCGCATCAATCCAATCGTCAGCAGTTTTCTCGTCGTGATTCGAATATTCCGACATCGCAATTCGAGTCACGAATGCGCACCGCACTGACGTCGCTTTCGTTTGCGTAATCAGCAACCAACGCATTGCGGCAAATCAAACGCTCCACGTACAATGTCTCCGTCGCGATGGGCGATTGGCGCCGTCGTGCAATGCTCGAGTTCGGGGAGGGAATCAGTCATGCGGTTTCGTACTCTGTCGCGTTTCTTCGGCCTGCTGCTCGCAGCCTCGACCGGATTCGCAAACGCCGCCGACTACTACTGGGACATCAACGGCACCACCGCCAATGGCGACGGGAATGGCATCTTCCGTCAAAGCCCCAGCGGCACGACCTGGTCCACCTCCTCATCGGGCACAACGCCGACAACCTTCTTCCTTGCCAGCGGCGTCGGCACGACCAGTTCATTCCAGTTCGGCTTCGGCCCGGCACCAGACAACACCACCAATGCCGGCACGGTCACGATCGGCAACAGCACCAGCACGTCGAATCAACCAACGGTTGGAGCCCTGATCTTCAATGCCTCGGGAACGAACGGCTACACATTTCAGAACGCCTCGGGCAACAGCAACGTCATGTCGGTGACGATCAGGGCATCAGCCACCAACTCCATTGGCTCTGGAACCGGCATTCTGATCAACAGCAACATCACCGGCGACACGCGATTCATCCGCAACCCGTCCAATACTGCCGGCGCCGCCGGCATCATCCTCGGCGCGAATCAGACCTGGACGAACAACAGCACCGCGTATTCGCTGATCGTGAACACTCCCATTACGGGAAACTTCGCGCTCACCACCAACGGCCCCGGTGCGATCGAACTCGGCGGGGCAACCACGTTCAGCAGCCTCAATGTCTCCGCCGGCACGGTCCGCGTGACCTCGTCTGGGGCGATCCCCGCCGGTGGCGCTACCGTCGGTGCCGCCGGCACGCTCAATGTGCTCGCCCCTGTGACCACCAGCATCGCCAACAGCGGCACCGTCTCGATCGGTCCCGGCGGCAACCTGACGGCCAGTTCGCTCGGTGCCGGCACGCTCTCGATCGCTGGCGTCAGTGGCAGCGCGGCGACGTTCACCAATGGCCTCGCGAGCGGCACGCTAAGCATCGGGCCGGTGGGCATGGCGGGCAACGCGACGATCGCGATGCCGGTAGCCGGCACGATCAACTCCTCTGGTGTCGTTTCCCTCTCGGGCGCCGACAACCTCCTCACGTTGTCGGGCGTCGCGGCGGCGGGCAACACCTACACGCTGCTGCAGGGAGCGAGCCTCGCGAACACGGGCGCCGTGTCATTGACCGGTGCGGCGGTTGGTAATGCAACAATCACTCTGGGTAGTTCGGTCACCGTGGGTCGAAACACCTACTCCTTCACCAGCACGGCCAACGCGCTCAATCTCGTCACCACCGGCTCCCAGGTCACGCTGACGTGGACCGGGGCGACCGACAACGTCTGGGACTACACGACCAACAACTGGACGACCGGCTCGGGCAACACCTACTTCGGCTCTGGCGACAATGGCCTGATCACGTCGGCCGCAGCGATCACCGTCCGCCCTGAGGGCGTCGTCGCCGACGCGCTCACGGTGAGCAACGCTTCCGGAACCGCCTCGCTCACCGGGGGCTCGGTGACGGCCACCAGCCTGGTCAAGTCGGGCGCCGGTGCGTTCTCATTCGACAACGCCCTGAGCGGCGGCAACGTCACACTCAGCGGCGGCGTCACCACCGTGAGCGGCACCGGGTCGCTCACCGCCACCACGATCGCCAACAACGCGGCGCTCGTCATCGCCTCGTCGGGCTCGCAGACCCTGGCGGCCATGTCGGGCACCGGCAGCCTCGCCTACACCGGCGGCAGCACGCTGTCGCTGACCTCTTCCAGTTCCTACAACGGCGCTGTCTCGATCGGCGCCGGAAGCACGCTCCGGGTCGCGGGCGCCGGCGTGCTCGCCTCCGGGAGTTTCACCAGCGCGATTGCCAACGATGGCACGCTCGACCTCTCCGGAACGGTGGCCCAGGTCATCGCCGGGGCTATCTCCGGCGCAGGCTCGGTGACGAAGGGCGCAGCTGGCACGGCGACCCTCTCGGGCAACAACTCATACGCTGGCAGCACGTCCGTGACCGCCGGCACGCTGATCCTCGGGAGCGGTTCGGCGCTTGGCACAGCCGATGGCAGCACGACGGTGAGCGTAGCCGCCGTGCTCGACCTCAACGGGCAATCGGTCGCCGCCGAGGCCGTGGCGCTTTCGGGCACCGGCATCGCTGGGTTGGGCGCCCTCACCAATAGCAGCACTGCGACCGGCTCATGGGGTGGCTCCGTGACGCTTGGCTCGGTGGCAACCGGTATCGGCGGCGCGGGCAACATCTCGATCACCGGTGGCGTCGGCGGTTCGGGCGGGCTCACCAAGTTCGGCGAGAACACGGTCACGCTGTCGGGCAACAGTAGCTTCGCCGGCACGCTCAATATCCTCGCCGGCACGGTGCAGGCGTCGAATCCGGCAGCCCTGCCGAACGTGCCGCTCACGTGGAGCAGTAGTAACAGCTCCTCGACGCTCGACCTCGTGGATCCCGGCACGTATTCGATGGCCTCGATGGCCATGGGGTCGATCCTCCGGGTGAAGACATCCGGCAGCGGACAGGCAACGCTTACGATCGCCGGCAACAGCACGCTCGGTGGCTCGGCCAACAAGACGCTCCAGGCCGACCAAAACGCCACCATCGTCGTCGACGGCATGATCGACCTCGCTTCCACGTCCACCAGGAGCCGCAACGCCCAGTTCCAGGGGGCGGGTGACATCGTCCTCAACGGCATGGTGTTTGGTGGGGGATCGAATCAGTTCGGCATCATCAAGAACGCCGACTTCGCCGACCAGACCGGCACCCTCTCCGTGAACGCCGCCAACACCTATAACGGCATCACGCAGATCACTGGCGGCACGCTGAAAATCGGCAATGCCCAGGCACTTGGCTCCACGGCCGCGGGCACGACCCTCAGTTCGCCATTCTTCTCCGGCGGCACCCTCGACCTCAACGGCCAGGCGGTGGTCGACGAGACGCTTTCGATGGACGGCACCACGGCCGACGCCGTTGACTACGGCGTCGCAGTGGTGAACAGCAGCACGACGGCGGCCAGTTGGAGCGGGAGCGTGGCCCTCTCTGCGGGCTCCTCGGGCATCGGCGGCCTGGGCGATATCACGGTCAGCGGCAGCGTGACGGGCTCAGGCAACCTCCGGAAGGTCGGGTTCGGCACCGTGACGCTGGAGAATGCGACCAACAGCGGGGCCACCTTCGTCGACGAGGGCGCGATGACGCTGGGCGCGGCGAGCGTCTTGAACGCCGGCGGCGGCATCTGGGTTGCCGCGGATGCGACGCTCAACGTGCTCGGCTCGGCAAGCGGCCCCGTTGGCAGCCAGGGCACGATCGCCGTCGGCCCCGGCGGCCGCCTCACGTCGCCCGACTTCGGCGGCGGCAGCAACTACTACGGCGCCTTCACGCTGGCCGGTTCGGCCGGTTCGCTCGCAACGCTCTCCGACACGGGCACCAGCGGCTTCGTGAACCGAGTGGCCTCGGTAACGATGGGAGGCGACGCACAGATCGACCTCGTGGTCGGTAGCATGATCACAGCCAGTGGACCGGTGACCATTTCCGGCACCGGCAACCTCCTCTCGCTGTCGGGCATCGCCATCAAGGGATCGACGTATTCGCTCCTCTCCGGCAGCAGCATCCTCAACTCAGGCGCCATCGCGGCAACCGGCTCGCTGCTGGGTAACCAGACGGTCTCGCTCGGCTCATCCGCAAACATCGGCCGCAGCACCTATTCGTTCGCCCAGAGTGGCACGTCGCTCGTGCTGTCGGTGAGCGGCACGCAGTACAACCTCACGTGGACCGGCTCGGCCAACAATCTCTGGAACTACTCCAGCGTCAACTGGCAGTCGGGCGGCACCGACTATTCCTTCGATCCAGGCGACAACGCCACGATCGCCTCTGCAGCCACGATCACGGTTGATGCGGCGGGTGTCGCCGCCGACACCGTGACGGTGAGCAACGCCACCGGCACTGTCAGCCTCGACGGCGGCACGCTCACCGCCAACTCGCTGGTCAAGACGGCCGCGGGGCTGTTCACCGCCAACAACAACATTGACGTCATTAACGGCGTCACGCTGTCGGACGGCACGTTCCAGATCGGGGCCGCGGGCAGCCTCAACGGCGGCAGCTACTCCGGCCCGATCGCCAACAACGCCGCGCTCGTCTACTCCGGCTCGAACAACCAAACGCTGGGAGGCGTGATCTCCGGCACGGGTTCGCTCACCCAATCCGGGGCGGGCACGCTCTTCCTCACCGGCACGAGCACGTCGACGGGCAACATTTCGATCGCCGCCGGCAGCTCGCTCAAGGTGTCTGACTCGGGCGTGCTGGGCTCGGGCACGTTCGTCGGCGGGATCGCCAACGATGGCACGTTCACCGTCTCGAGCGTGGTCAGCCAGACAATGGCCGGCACGATCTCGGGCAGCGGAGCGGTGACGATCCAGACCGGCACCGCCACACCGGCGACGATCACGCTCGCTGGCAACAACACCTACAGCGGGGTGACCACCGTCGGCTCCGGCTCGCTGCAGCTCGGCAGCGCGACGGCGCTCGGCTCGACTGCGGGCAACACCACCGTGACGGCCGGCGGCGTGCTCGACCTCAATGGCCAGAGCGGCGTGGCCGAACCCCTGACGCTTTCGTCGAGCGGAATCAGCAACAGCGGCGCGCTCGTCAATAGCAACACCAGCGCCACCGCCAGCGTCGCCGGCACGGTGACGCTCAACGACAACTCGACCGGCCTCGGCGGCAGCGGGACGACCAACCTCACGGGCCTCGTCACCGGCTCAGGCGGGCTCACGAAGTGGGGCGAGGGCACGCTGACGCTTTCCGGCTCGGCCAACTACGGTGGGATCACGAGCATCCAGGCCGGCACGCTGCGGGTGCAAAACCCGTCCGTGCTCGTGAGCAGCACGCTCCAGAGCAGCAACAGCGCGAGTTCGTCCGCCTTCGACATGGCCACGTCCGGCACCTATTCCACCGGCTTCCTGCTCGTGGGCCAAAGCTTCCGGATTGGTACCTCGGGCACCGGTCCGGCCACGCTCGCGGTGGCGAACGGCACGCTCAACGGCAACATCGACAAGGTTCTGGAGGTGGGAGCGAATGCCACGGTCCTGGTGTCCGGGACGTTCGACCTGCGCAACTCAGGCACGGCCACCCGCAACCTCGTCGTGGGCGGGGCCGGCAACACCGTGTTCAACGGCGTGATCAGCGGCACGTCGACGACGAACCCGGCGCTCCTCTTCGGCATATCTATCGGCGGCAGCGCCACGACGCCGGTTGGCATGACCACGCTCAACGGAGCCAACACCTACAACGGCCCCACCACCGTTTCCACCGGCACGCTCCGACTGGGCAACGCTCAGGCTCTCGGATCGACGTCGGCCGGCACGGTCGTGACAACCTCAACCGTCACCACGGGACTTGCGGGCGGCGTGCTCGACCTCAACGGCCAGGCCGTCGTGGGCGAGGCGCTCACACTCAACGGCTCGGGCGGAGCGGTTTCGCTCGTCAACTCGAACTCCGGCGCGGCCGCGAGTTGGAGCACCGATGTTGCGGTCAATGGCGCCGTCTCGATCGGTGGGGCCGGCGGCATCACGCTGCCTGGAAACCTGACGGGGTCGGCCTCGCTCACGAAGATCGGCGTGGGCCGCGTGACACTTTCAGGCAATAACACCTACAGCGGCTCGACGAACGTGGCTTCGGGCACCCTGACGGTAGCCAGTGCCGCCGCCATCCCATCCGCTTCGGCGGCCTCTGTGGCCGCAGGGGCCACACTCGACATCGGCGGTTACTCACCGACGCTCGGATCGCTCTCCGGTTCCGGCAGCGTGGTATCAGGCGGATCGCTCACGGTCGGCGCGGGCAACGCTTCGTCGGCCTTCAACGGTGTCATCTCCGGTGCTGGCCGGCTCACGAAGGTTGGCAGTGGCACGCTTGCCCTGGGCGGCGCCAACACGCTCACCGGTTCCACGACGGTGCAGCAGGGCACGCTGCAACTCGCCAACGGCTCAGCGCTGGCCTCGAGCAAGATCGTTCCCCTGGCTGGCGGCACCGTGTCGCTCACGTCCTACCTGCAGACCACGGTCGGCGGCCTCGATCCCAATGCCGGCGGCCTGGTGGACGTGGGCAGCGGGTATATGACCGTGGCGAGCGGCCTGAGCGTTCCCGAGCTGACGACGGCACTCGTGGCCGGCCGCGGCGACGGCTCTTGGACCGGCACCAGCGGCATCACCTCCAGCGTGGCGGCGGCCGACGTTGCCTCCACCGTTCCGCGAACGGTGGGCTGGCTCGACAACGGTGACGGCTCGGTGTCGTTCGCCTTCGCGGCTCCTGGCGATACGAACATCGACTGGCAGGTCGACGTCCTCGACGCGAGCAACTTCCTGTCCTTCGGCAAGTTCGACACGGGCCTGCCGGCGTCCTGGCAGGAGGGCGACTTCAACTACGACGGCGTGGTCGACGTCCTCGACGCCGCCGACTTCTTCGGCACTGGCCTCTACGACGCCGGTTCGTACAACCCGCCGCCGGGTGCCGTTGGCATCGCTGCCGTGCCGGAACCCTCGACGCTTGCCTTACTGGCTGGTGCGATTGCGGCCGCCGCTGGCACCGCGTTGCGGTCGCGCCGATCGCGGTGCTCAGCACGGCGACAGAGATAAGTCCGCCAGAAACGCCGACAGCCCGGACGATCACTCGTCCGGAGCGGTGACGGTCAGCGTACGGAGCGCAGGCGACTCTGCGGCCGACTCGATCGTCGCGATCGCCGCCTTCACGGCATCGATTCGGGCGTCATTCAGCGGGCCCTCTGGAAAGCCGCCGGCCGCACATTCGGCGTTGAAGAACTCGATCAAAGCCTCGAGGTCCGGCACGATGCCGACGGCGGCGGCACCGTAGCCGGCCAGTTCCTTCATGATCTCGCCGGTTCGCGTCTCGCTGCCGTGCCCGCCCTGGGTGCGGGCGATGACGACGCCTGCCTCGATCCCCTCGCGGAATCGGTACTTGGCCAGCACCTTGAACGCCGACATGCGGATCTCGTTGCGAAACATCGTGTCGGCCGGGCAGGGGGTGGTGGCCGCGGCGAGGATGTCGGGGCCGAGTGCCTGGACGTCTGCGACGGCGAGTTGATGCTCGAGGAGGTGCGTGAGCGTGGCCCGGGCCATGCCGTCGGCGTTCCGCGAGACGGCCCGAATCGCCGGATGGAGCAGCCCGCGGTCGACGCCATCGATGGAGGTCCGCAGCAGACCCTTGAAGAGCGCTGCCGCGAGTTCGCCGTGGGTGAGCTGGATCGGATCAGCCCACGCGATCGGCTCGAGCGGCTCGGCAGTGCGAGCCACCGCGGCGAGCATGCCGGGCACCACCGGCCGCGCCGTGTCGCCCATGGTTTCGAGCGCGCGCGCGGCCTTGGTTCGCAGCCAGCGGTCGTCGTGCACGAGCAGGCGGACGAGTACTGGGAGCGCCTCGGGGGCCCGCAGGATCCCGAGCGCCTCGCACGCCCCTTGGCGGGCGCGGGGATCGAGGCCCTCGGCCATGACGATCAACTGCGGCACCAGCCGCTTCGCCTCCGGCCGGCGAGCCAGTTCCTCGGCCGCCCAACTGCGGGCCACCGGCGACCAGTCGCTCAGCGCGGCGACGAGTTCCTCCGTCGACATGGTCGTGCGGTCGGTGTCAAAGCGGCCCGCGGCGACGGCCTCGACCACGTCGCCATCATCGAGCCACTGCGACTCGTCCGCATTTCTGCCGGTGAGACAGATCGCACGGAGGGGCAGGGCATAGGTGAGCACGTACGAGGCCGTCGGGCTCAAGCCGTAGTAGCTGCTCTTCCCAAAGTAGGTGTCGTCGTCGGTGCTGCCGGGCCCGTACTGCTC
>QWPO01000058.1 GCA_003669255.1 Planctomycetota bacterium
GCCCACGTCCACGGGGCCGGCGCACGGACCGTCGTCTGGCTGAAGAAGACGGGCATGGGTGACTCCGGGTTGCGGAAAAGCCCCGATGCTACGGGCCCGCGCGGGGCCGGGTCAACTTTCGCCGGCGCGGTTCACTCTGGAAACTTATGTCCCAGCTTCTCGCGCTTTGTGGCAAGGTACCGCTCGTTGAACTCGTGGACAGGCGGGAGGATCGGCACTTGGTCGACCACTTCCAGGTCGAAGCCGCCGTAGATGAATGCGTCGGTCTTCTTCGGGTTATTGGTGAGGAGGCGAACTTGACCGAGGCCCAGGTACTTGAGGATTTGCATGCCGACACCATACTCCCGGGAGTCGGCCTTGTGGCCAAGCGCCAGGTTGGCCTCGACGGTGTCGAGCCCCTGATCCTGAAGTTGGTAGGCCCTGATCTTCTCGACGAGCCCGATCCCACGCCCCTCCTGCGGAAGGTAGACGAGCACGCCGCACCCCTCCCGGCCAATCATTTCGAGAGCCATGCGGAGCTGATCGCCGCAGTCGCACCGGAGGCTGTCGAGCAGATCGCCGGTGAAGCACGACGAATGCAGACGTACGAGCGGCGCATGTGCCGCCGCCACGTCACCCAGCGTCAAGACGATCGGCTGCTGCGCCTCGAACTTCACGCCGTAGGCGACGATCCGAAAGCGGCCCCACGTCGTCGGGAGGTCGGCCTCGGCGATCCGCTCCACGAGTTTTTCGCGGGTGCGGCGATGACGGATCAGTTGTTCGATCGAGATGATCTCGAGACCGTGCTTTGCGGCGAGGGCGAAGAGTCCGTCGCGGTTGGCGCGGTTGCCCGAGTCGTCGAGGATCTCGCAGATCACCCCGGCGGGCGACCGACCCGCCAGCCGAGCGAGATCGACTGCCGCCTCGGTGTGGCCGGCGCGGCGGAGGACTCCGCCCTCTTTGGCGACGAGCGGAAAGAGATGGCCCGGTCGGACGAAATCGCCTGGCACGCTGGCAGGATCGAGGATCGCCGCGACCGCCTTGGCCCGCTCGCCGGCAGTGATGCCCGTCTTCGCAGAGCGGTGGTCTACGGGAACCGTGAAGGCGGTTCCGAGCGGGGCGGAGTTCGTGGCCACCATCATCGGCAGGTCGAGCCGCTTGGCCACGTCGGGCAGGATCGACATGCAGACCTGACCGCGGCCCTCCCGGATCATGAAGTTGATCACCTCGGGCGTCGAAGCGTCGGCGGCACAAACGAAGTCGCCCTCGTTCTCTCGGTCTTCGTCGTCGGCGACGATCACGGTTTCGCCGCGGGCGATCGCGGCGATGGCGGCCTCGACGGAGGAGAAGCAACTGGGCATGCGGCTGAACCAATTGGCGGGTGTGAGGGGAGACACTGCATTATAGGATGCAACCGGCGGCTGCCCGCGGGCTGCACCACCAACTCCCCGGAAGGAAGCAGATCACCGCGATGCTCGACCGTGAGGAATACATCGAGCAGGCCTACTTATTCCGGTCGTTCGGGGAGCGGATCGTCGCCGGCATTGCGGCCCAGGAGGCGCTCGTGGCCATCGGCCAGGAGGTGCTGGCCACGTCAAAACTGCCGATGGCGGTCGGTTATTTGGCGGGTGAACTCAAACTCGTCGGCACGCTCTCGACCGCGATGGCCCGACTGCGGCACTACTTCACTCCGTTCCAGACGTTCGTCATCGCCACCGCCGAGGAAGAAGGCGGTCGGTTCGACATGCGGACGGCCCTGGCGATGCTGGAACGGGAGGCGAACTATCGGGCCGAGGGTGCGACGCCGCAGGGCCTGTTCCTCTTCCGCTTCGAATGCCTGTCGCGAAACCGTCTTGATTACGCGCGGGGCCTGGCAGCGATCGCGGCCGACGACATCTTCGATGCGGCCTGGAAGGCCTGGATCGAGATCGTCTCCCGGCAGGTGGGGCTGATCGATCTTGCCGACCTCGTCTACGTCCGCAGCCCCGAGTACTGGCGCGTGGAGAAACGCGACGCGATCGTGGCGGGCCGTGCTGCGCCCGAGCCTGATCGCGCGATCCTGTTTGGCGACAAGGAGGGGCGGATCGCTCGAGCCAACCGCGGCAAGGATCCGCTTTTCTTCTTCGCGGCGCTCCAGCGGCAACTCGGCTATCCCTCAGTGCCGCGGGTCAATCCGCTGGCGCCGTCATCCGAGTCGCCGGCCCTTCTGGCCCGCCGGCTGGAGCGGTTGGAGATGCGGGTGAAGCTCCTGGAGGAGGAGTCACGGGGTGGAATCGACCTCGCGCGGTTCGACCCCAAGAACTTCCCGCTTGCCCGCGACGAATGACCGCCGCCATTCGCGCCGACATGGCGCACCTCGTCGAAGCTGCGATCGCCGCCGTCAGGCCGGAGGCGCTCGTGCTGCATCGACTCGCCGCGGCGGGCGAAGAACTCCTGCTCGACGGGCAGCCGTTCCCCGTAGCGGCTGGGCTCGGCGGGAGGATCGTGGTCGTCGGCGGCGGCAAGGCGGCGGTCGGCATGGCGGCTGCGGTGGAGGCGATGCTCGCACCGGCGATCGCCGCCGGCCATGACGTGCGCGGGCTCGTAAGCGTGCCGGCGGGCTGCGGGAGGCGGCTGAACCACGTGGAGGTTCGCGAGACGCGGCCTGCGGGCGTCAACCTGCCGACGGTCGCGGCCGTTGCCGCGACAAGCGACATGCGAAACACGGTCGCGGCGCTTGGGCCCAACGACCTGGCGATCGTGATCGTCACCGGAGGGGGTTCGGCACTCCTGGAAGATCCATCTGCCGACGTGACTCTCGATGATCTGATTGCCGTCAGCCGATTCCTGTCGGCGGCTGGAGCCGACATCCGCGAACTCAACCTCGTCCGCCAAGCCCTCAGTCGCGTGAAGGCAGGCGGACTGGCGCGAGCCTGTGGTGCGGGCCGGTTGGTGGCCCTCGTGCTCTCCGATGTGATCGGTGATCCACTCGATCTGATCGCCTCGGGGCCCTGCATGCCGGCACGGCCCGACCCCGCCGCTGCCCTGGCGATCCTCCGGCGACACGCCGCCATGGACATCGCATCGGACGTCACGCGGTACCTCGAGCGAGCCGCGGCGGAAGGGTTGCCGCCGGTGGCGCGTGAGGCCGGTGGCGAGTGGACGACCCCGTCGGGCTGTCGCGTCAGCCACGTGCTCCTCGGCAGCAACGCCACCGCCATCGACGCGGCGGCGAGGATGGCACGCGACCTCGGCTACGATGTGACGACCCGGCATGCTGTGCCCGCGAGCGAGGCCGCCGAATCGGTCGGCCGGCGACTCGCCACCGAGGCCACCGAACTTCGCGCGGCTGCAGCCCGCGACGGCCGGCCCCGCGCGGTCGTCGAGGGAGGCGAGGCGGTCGTGAGCGTGCCGCGCGATCATGGCACTGGAGGCCGTAACCAGCAGACGGTGCTGGCGGCGGTCGAGGCCTGGCGGTGTGTGGGTGATCCGTGGCCTGCGGGGCTCGCGATCGCGAGCATCGGCACCGATGGCGAGGACGGGCCGACCGACGCTGCGGGAGGCATTGCGGATGACGACGTTGTGCGGCGGCTTGCGGGCACGGGCATTGACCTCGCCCGCGCGGTGGCGAGGTGCGACGCCTATCCCGCGCTCGCGTCAGCCGACGGACTCGTCCGCACGGGTCCGACGGGCACGAACGTCGCCGACGTGCGGATGATTCTCGCGAGGCCGTGACAGAGGCTCCATGAGTCGGTGGGTTCTTGCCGTCCCCGTAGGTGCAGGTTGGCAACCTGCACACGAATCACCATCGGCGGTGGTTCGGCACAGGTTGGCAACCTGTGCTACGTGAGCGATCAGACGTCGCAGACCTCGACGGCCTGCTTCAGGCCGGCGAATGCGTCGCGGTTCGGGATGAACTCGTGGCCCACCCAGCCCGTGTAGCCGATTTCGAGGAGCTTCCGCAGGCAGGCCGGAAAGTTGATCTCCTGGTTTTCGTCGAGTTCGCCCCGGCCAGGATTCCCGGCGGTGTGCACATGACCGATCACGTCCTTGCACTGCTCGATCCGGCGGATCAGGTCGCCGTTCATGGCCTGCACGTGATAGAGGTCGAAGAGCAGCTTGACGCGCGGCGATCCGACGCGGCGAACGATGTTCGCCACGTAGTCAATGTCGTCGCCCTGGTATCCCGGATGGCCCTTCATCGGGTGTGTGTCGTCGCGGGTGTTGAGGTGCTCGAGGCAGATCGTCACCCCCTTCTTGTCGGCGTGGTCCGCGAGCCGCTTCAGCCCCTCCACGCAGTTGTCGGCTCCCTCCTTGGCCGAGATCTCACCGCTCGCCGGGTTTTCGGCGTCGCGCCACTTGTAGCCGGTGAAGGCGATCACCGAGGGGATGCCGAAGTCGGCGCAGGCGTCGATCGTCTTCGTGGTGCAACTGATCACCTGGTCGTGGTAGGCGAGGTTGTTGAGCCCCTTCATGAAGGGCGCGCCCGGCATGCCGTTCATGGCGATCGCCGAGGTCAGGCAGTGCTTCCGGATCGTCGGCCAGGTGTCGGGATCGGAGAGCTCGATCGATTTCACGCCGAGCTGCTTGGCGACCTCGCAGGTCCGGTCCATGTCCCACTTGTCACCGGCGACGTTGAAGCACCAGAAGACGATCGAGTGGTGGATGTTTCCCTTGAGCGGCATGGGCGGTGCTCCTTCGACTGTACGGGTGAATCGACGGCGGTACACTACCATGCGCAGGGCGTCGCCGGAAGCGACTTCCCGTTCCTCCTCAGGACCCCAGGCATGGCCTCGATCAAGCGGATTCTCGTGACTGGTGGCGCCGGCTTCCTCGGCAGTCACATCTGCGAGCGGCTCGTGGGCGCCGGCCACGACGTGATCTGCGTCGACAACTTCTTCACCAGCCAGAAAACGAACGTGGCTCACCTCCTGGGCTGCGGCAACTTCGAACTGCTCCGGCACGACATCATCCACCCGCTCTGGCTGGAGGTGGATGAGATCTACAACTTCGCCTGCCCCGCCGCCCCGGGCCACTATCAGTACAACCCCATCAAGACGATGAAGACGAGCGTGATGGGGGCGATCAACGTGCTTGGCATGGCGAAGCGGTGCCGGGCGAAGGTGCTGCAGGCCTCGACGAGCGAGGTCTACGGAGACCCAGAGGTGCACCCGCAGCCCGAGACCTACCGGGGATCCGTCAACCCGATCGGCCCCCGAGCCTGCTACGACGAGGGGAAGCGGGCCGCCGAGACGCTCTTCATGGACTACCACCGCAGCAACGGGGTGAATGTTCGCATCGTGCGGATCTTCAACACCTACGGCCCACGGATGCATCCTTTCGACGGCCGCGTGGTTTCCAACTTCATCCGCCAGGCGCTCGCCGGCGAGCCGATCACGATCTTCGGTTCCGGCAACCAGACCCGCAGTTTCTGCTACCGCGACGATCTCGTGGAGGGGATCATCCGGATGATGAACGGCCCCGACGACTTCGTCGGACCGGTCAACATCGGCAATCCCGGCGAGTTCACGATCCGCCAACTTGCGGAGTTGACGCTCGAACTCACCGGCTCGAAGTCGAAGCTTGTGGAGAAGCCGCTGCCGGTGGACGATCCAGAGCGCCGCCGGCCCGACATCACGCTGGCCAAGCGGCATCTCGGCTGGGAGCCGGCGGTGCCGCTTCACGAGGGGCTGGGGAAAACCGTCGACTGGTTCCGCTCGGTGCGGATCGCCGACTACCGCGCTCCCACGCCCAACTATTGAGCCCGGGCGAAGCGGCGGACGAGTGCCACAGCCGACACGACAGCGGCGATGCCGATGGCGATACCGATGCAGTCGTAGACCCAGTCGAGTGGATCTGCATGCCGGCGGAAGAAGGGCTGGGTGATCTCGTCGATGGCTCCGAAGCTGGCGAGAGCGATCGCCAGCGGGGCGATGCCACGGCTCGCCGTGCGTCGCGCGGCCAGCCACGTTGCGGCTGAAAATGCAGCAAGCACCGCATAGGCGACGAAGTGGAGTGTCTTGTCGGACGGTGGGCTCCGGCCGAGAAGTCCCTCGAGTAGTTCCCCCGGCCTGGGATAGTGGGTCGTGAATATCAGCAGGCCCGAGTAGGCCACCGTGGCCACCGCCAAGAGGCGGGCCATCCACGGTCGAACAAACGGCTTGGGTGGGGGCGTCATGGGCGGCTAGGGAGACTCTCTGCAGAACACGATGACTGACCGGTAGGGCCTGAAAAAGCCTAAGAATACACCGTTTTTTGCTCTTCGCCGCTCGCGACTCGTCCGCTACCTTCCCCGCCTTCCCATCCGCTCAACCGTTGGAGGCCAGCGATGACCCGCCAGGAACTGTCAACCGTCGTTCACGAACTGCTCGAGAAGGAGACCGGCGAGACGTACCCGGGCCTGCAGGAGTCGACGTCCCTCCGTGAGGGTCTGAATCTCGACTCACTCGACATGGCTGGTCTCGTGCTCCACATAGAGAGCCGCTTCGGAATCCAGATCGAGACCGAACTCCTCGAGGGTATTGCCACGGTTGGCGACATGCTCAACGTGCTGGAGCAGAAGTTGGCCGCCAAGTCGGGCCGCCACGCCGCCTGACCTACCGCAAGGGATGCCGGATGGACCACCACGCGACACGGATGTCGCTCCCATGACGCAACTGCCGTTCCGCCATCGTCGCGAGACCCCGGACTGTGGGATTCGCACCCACGCCACCGTGGAGACGTCGCTCTCCGCGGTGGCGGCGCTTCGCGACGCGCCGCCACCCACCGGCGGCCCGGCGCTGCCGCCGCGATTCCTCCGGCACTGCGACGAACAGACGGTGGTGGCCGTCCGGGCGGTCCAGGAAGCGATCGCGCGGCTGCCCGAGCCGCTGCCGCTCGACCGCTGCGGCGTGGTGGCCGCCCCGTGTCAGGCCGGCAGGATCTCGACCGCGCGGTCGCTCGCACAGCTCCGCGTTGGGGGTGCCGTGACCGTGTCGCCGCATATCGTGCCGCAGTGCTCGTTGCATTCTCTTGCCGGTGCGGTGAGCGTCGCCCTGGGCATGCACGGTCCGCACCTCGGGATTGGTGGTGGCCCCGACGCCTTGGCGGAAGGGTTGTTCACGGCGATGACGCTGTTTCATGGCGGTGCCGCGGCACACTGCGATGCCGTCTGGCTGCTCGGCAGCGAGTGGGAGAAGGAACCGGTGCTCGATGCCTCCGGTGAGCCGACCGACGATCCGGTCTGCCGAGCGGTCGCGATGTTGCTCGTGCCCGAGGCGGGGGAACCGCACGACCGCCTGACACTCACGCTCCACGTCCCGGACACCCTGCCTGACGACGTGGAATGCACGTCGTTGGCCGATTTCTGCCGGGCGCTCGAAATGTGTGCTGCGGGGTCGGCACTCACTGCCTGGGGAGTCTCCTGTCCGTGGGGCGCGGAGGTCCGGTTGGCCGTGCGACCGCCGTCGGCGCGGATTGTCAGCCCCCGCCTTCGGGAGGCCGCATGAGTCCAGTCGATCGTTCGACCGTCGAACCCGTGGTGATCACCGGCATCGGAGCAGTGTCTCCGCTCGGCTGCAGCTTCACGGAAATCGCCGAGAACCTCTTGGCAGGCCGTTCGGGTGTGCAGGTGATCGACCCGGGCGAGTATGCCCGGGAGCCGGTGCAGTTTGCGGCGCCGGTCACCCACATACCGGTGCCACTGCCCGATGCCTGCGGGCTTTCGTCCGACGAGTTCGAACGGCTTGGCCGTTTGGAGCGGCTCTGTCTCGCCCCGGCGGCCTCGGCGCTGGTGGACGCGGGCATCGACCGGAGGGGCGGTCCGCGAATCGGCCTCGTGCTGGGGCTCGGTGCCGAGCACCTCAAGGCCTGGGAACTCGATTTTTTGGCCGGTGGCACGACGGTGTTCGGCGACGGCCGCGACCGCACCGTGGTCCACCGTCTCTCCCGCCGGCTCGGCCTCCGAGGGCCCGCCGTCACCGTGGCGGCCGCCTGTGCCTCGAGCGGCTATGCGATGGCAATGGGCCGCACCTGGATCGACGCCGGCTGGGTCGACGCCTGCGTGGTCGGCGGCTGCGACATTCTCAGCCCCACGTCGATCGCCGCTTTTTACAACCTCCGCGCCCTCTCCCGCCGCAGCGACGATCCCGCCAAGGCGTCGCGGCCGTTCGACGGCGACCGCGATGGCTTTGTGATGGGTGAAGGTGGAGCGTTCTTCGTGCTGGAGCGGCAGTGCGACGCAGTTTCCCGCGGCGCCACCGTCCGTGGCGAGCTCGCGGGTGTCGGCATGTCGAGCGACGGAGCCCACATGGTGATCCCGAGCAGTGATCCCGTTCATGCCTCCCGGGCCATCGCGGCAGCGCTCGCCGACGCGGCGGTAAGCCCGGATGAGATCGACTACGTCAACGCCCACGCGGCCGGCACCCCGGTTGGCGACGTGGCCGAGGCGGGCGCGATCCGCATGGCCCTCGGTGACGCCACCGACGGCATCCCCGTCAGTTCCACCAAGAGCATGTCGGGTCACATGATCAGCGGTGCCGCCGCCTTCGAGGCGCTGGCCTGCCTTGCGGCGATCGATCGGCAGGCTGCACCGCCGACGGTCAACCTCGACCGCCCCGATCCGCAGTGCCGGCTCGACCACGTGCCTCACGTCTTCCGCCCGCGGCGGATCCGCGTGACCGCGAGCAACTCCTTCGGCTTCGGCGGCTCGAACCTCTGCCTCGTCCTCCGCGCCGCCTGACCCGACACCGCACACCGACCACGACCATCGACCAGGAGACCTCCAGCATGACGAAGCCCGCCCCCCGTCCCGTCGAGATGGCCACGATCGATGCCCTGCTGGCACACCTCGTTGACCACTGGCACCGCTTCGAACCGGAGCACACGGAGGAAGGGCTCAGCGGCCGGATCTGCGACCTGCACCGCTATAACTTCCTCCTCTGGCACGAGGAGGACATCGCCCGCTCCCCTTCCGTCACCGATGGCCGGATCGCCCAGGTGAAGCGGGCGATCGACCGCTACAACCAGCTCCGCAACGACTGCATCGAGAAGGTCGACGATTGGCTGGTGGCCGACCTCATCACCCGCGGCATCGCCGCCGCTCCGGTGGCCCCGGCCGCCACGGAGACCCCCGGCGCCGCGATCGATCGGCTCTCGATTCTCGAACTCCGTCGCTACCACATGCGGGAGCAGATCGAGCGGAAGGACGCCACCCAGGAGCACCGCGAGAAGGCGGCCGCCCGCATGGTGGTGCTCGACGAGCAGCGGGCCCACCTCATTCAGGCGACCGACCGGCTGCTCGCCGAGATCTACTCCGCCGAGCGGCCTCTCCGCCTCTTCCGCCAGATGAAGATGTACAACGACCCGACGATGAATCCGTACCTCTACAAGACCGCCGCCAAGGCCGCGTAGCGGGTTGCATTATCATCACCCCGCCAACGGCATCGAGGCGGGTCGGCGCGCACGGGTACGAACTCAGCGAGGGGCTGCCCGTGCCCTAGAGCCGGGCTATGGGAGCAAGCGCAGCCAGGATGGCACAGCGCAGCGGACATGCAGTAAGCGTCGGGCAGGATGCCCGACGCGAACGTCCGGCGACGGGGCACGGGCAGCTCCGAGCCGCCGCGAGACTCCTGTGCAGGTTGACAACCTGCACCCACGTGCGAGACGGGGACTCTCAGCTTTTCCATTGAAAAACCAGCATGTCACCGGCCGGTTGCTGCGGCGCGCCCGCTACTTCGGCAGGCAGTACGACAGCGCCAGGAGCGCGTAGGCGGTGGCGAGGTCGGTCTCGCCCTCCATCCAGCGGTCGTTGCCATTCTTCCAGGCGCCGTCCTCGCGCTGGCGGGCGACGATCGCCGTCGAGAGTTCGTCCCGCCAGGTGTGTGACGTGCCCGCAGCGTCGGCGAAGGTCTCCACGGCGAGCACGTCGAGCGACTTGGCGGCGGTGTGGAAGTAGTAGAAGAGCCCCGCGTCGCCCATGCCAGGATTTTCTTCGAAGGTGTAGTGCTTCGCCAGCCAGGCCAGCGCGGCCTTCACCCGCGGGTCGTCCTTGGTGACACCGGCATAGATCATGCTCTTGAGTCCGGCGTAGGTCATCGAGCCGTAGCTCCGCAGGCCCCCGTCCGGCGTCGTGCCCGCCTGACTCTCGCCGCCGGCCGCGGGGGTGTAGTAGAAGCCGCCGTCGGGGTTCTTTTCCGGGTAGGGCGTGGTGTTGTGAGGGCCCGGCAGATTTTGCGTCCGCGAGACGAACGCCAACGCCCGCTGGATGGCCGGGTCGTTCTCGCTGGTGCCGATGGTCCGGAGCGCCTCCACCATGAACTGCGTGTTCGAGA
>QWPO01000007.1 GCA_003669255.1 Planctomycetota bacterium
CCGGCGACTCACCTCCGACCTCCCGAGAATCACGGCACGGATCGCCGCCTTCATGGCCGTCCTCCGCGGCCGAACACCGCGCTCGGTGACGCTCGCCGTCGAGGTTCGCGATCCGGAACTCGCCTGCAGCTCCTTTGCCGCCGGGCTTCGCGACTCAGGGGCGGTGCCGTGCCTCGCCGTGCACGCCCGCATGCCCCCTGTGGCCGAGCAGGCTGCCGCCTTGGGGCTCGATCGCGACGACTGCCACGTGCCGCTCGTCGCCCGCTGGAACCTCCACGCGGGCCACCGCTATAAGGAAGCGAAGCAGGCGTACTTTCCGTTCAATCGACTTATTCAGGAAGACCCACCCACCCGGACAACCCTTGCGAGCCTCGCCGCGCGGGCTGCAGCGCATGGCCGCGACGTCTTCATCACGATCAATAACAAGGCCGAGGGCTCGGCTCCCTGCTCGGTCGAAAAGCTCGCGGGGGCGATCATGGCGTGCCCCAGCCCCTGGCACGTGGGCCAAGGTGAATCTGTGCCCAAAACACCGTGAAAATTGCGGCGCGCGTCGACGCAAGGTAGGCTCCCTTTGCCGCTTGCGCAAAGTTTGCCGGACGGCCCGCCTTCTGGCGGTGTTTCGAGCATCACGGCCTGGCGGGGCCACGGATGCGTCTCAGCATCGTGCGAGCCCATCGTCCATGAACACCTCGGCCACTCCCCGGCGCATTGGCACCGGATTCTGCATCGTGATCCTGCTGGCGATCCTCGGCGGGCTGTGGGCGATCTGGCAGACCCTCGGCATCAACAAAAACGTCGTGAATCTCGCGACCAACTCGGTGCCGTCGGTCGTCACGCTCAACAAGATCATCCAGCTCAACAACGGCGTGGCCAAGGCGGTCCGGCAGCTCGTCGAGCAGTCGGATAACGAGACAGTCAAGGTCGCCGCGAAGGCCGCGTTCGACACCCAGCGGAAGGAAGCCGACAGGCTCTGTGGTGAGTACCAGACGCTGTTTTCCGATGCCGAGGATCAACGGCTTTTCACGGGGGCGAATACAGCCCGGCAGGAGTTCCTGACTGCCGCCGACAAGGTGATCGAGATGACGAGCGGGCAGAAGACGGCGGAGGCGGTGAGCTTCATGCGTGCTGAGGTTGACCCACTTCTTGATCGCACCGTCGAGGGCCTTAACAAGGACATCGACTACAACATTACGCTCGCGGCCAAGGAGGCCGAAACGGCCGGACAGAAGGTCTCGCGGACCCTGTGGACGATCATTCCGGCAATGCTCATCTCCACGCTCGTGGGCACCCTGATCGGCTGGAGCACCGTTCGTTCCACACAAGCGGCCCTCGAGTCGATTAACAACGCCATCCAGGCAGGGATCGACAAGACGAACAACACCCTGCGGGGGATCTCGGAATCGCTGCAGCAAGGGGCCGACCAGACCGCGTCGAGTTCGTCGCAGCTCTCGGCGGCCAGCCGGTCGCTGGCGACGGGCTGCAGTGAGCAGGGGGCCTCGGTCACGGAGACCGGCGCCTCGCTGGAGGAAATCTCCGCGATGATCCGGGCCACCGCCGAGAATGCGGAAAAAGCGAAGGATTTCGCCAACCAGGCCAGGCTCGCCGCCCAGACCGGCCGCCTCACGATGGACGACATGACCGTCGCCATGAAGTCGATCGAAACGTCGAGCCTCGATATTTCGAAGATCGTGAAGAACATCGATGAGATCGCCTTCCAGACCAACATCCTGGCCCTCAACGCCGCCGTCGAGGCGGCCCGGGCAGGCGAGGCCGGGGCCGGCTTCGCGGTGGTGGCTGACGAGGTCCGATCGCTGGCCCAGCGGAGTGCTGCCGCTGCCAAGGAAACAGCCGAGAAAATCGAGGCCGCCATCGTCTCCACGCAACGCGGGTCGAAGACCTGCGGGAACGTCGGGGCGTCACTCGAGGAGATCGTCGACAAGGTGACCGAGGCCGACACGCTCGTCGCCGAGATCGCAGCCGCCGCGAAGGAACAAGCCCAGGGGATCCGTCAGGTGGGGGACGCGATGACCCTGATGGACAAGGTGACCCAGGGCAACGCCTCGAGCGCCGAGCAGACATCGTCTGCGGCCGAGCAGCTCAACGCCCAGGCCAGGTTGCTCCAAGACAACGTGGAGCAACTGCGGACGCTGATCGCGAGCACCTCAAAGGCCGAGGACGGCCACGATGCCGCGCCGGTCCGCCAACTTCCCAGACGGGCGGCGGGGGCCGGAACGGCGTCGGCTTTGACGAGCGGAACCCGGCTCGACGGACGCGTCGCCGAGGTACGCCGCAAGCCCCCGCATATCGTGATGCCCGACGACCGGCTCACCGACGTCGAAGACGCCAACTTCCGAAACTTCTAAGTCGCGTCTGATACGCCACGCACTCGAGTGCGTGGCGAGTAGCACAGGTTTTCAACCTGTGCCGAATGTGCCGCGGGTTAACAACCTACGCTACGGATGCATGCTGAGTAGCACAGGTTTCCAACCTGTGCCGGAATGTGCCGCAGGTTAACAACCTGCGCTACGGGTGCATACCGAGTAGCACAGGTTTTCAACCTGTGCCGAATGTGCCGCAGGTTGAAAACCTACGCTACGGATGCGGGGTGAAAGCCGACCGGCCGTAAGGCCGCGGGCGTATCACGCTGAACGCCGCGTCTGTCATGGCCGCGCCCCACGCCTCACGGCATTGGGCGGAAAGTAGCACAGGTTTTCAACCTGTGCCGAATGAGCCGCAGGTTGAAAACCTGCGATCCGTAGCCGAACGGCCACGCCGCGCTGATGGAACCCGTATCACGCCTGGTCGAAGGCGGTGAGTTCGTCCTGCAGCACGAGCCACCGCTCCTCGGCAGCGGCCAGTTTCTCCGCCGCGGCCGTCATCTCCGCGTGCAGCCGCACGGCCTCATCGGCATCGGCTGTTGCCAGCAGCGCCGCGTTGGCCTTTTTTTTCTCCGTGTCGAGGCGGGCGATCGACTTCTCCAGGGTGGAGATCTCCTTGCGCACCTCGCGGTCGGTCCGCCCCGGAGCCTTCGCGGCCGAGGCCCGCCGCGGGGCATCGCCGCGACTGGCAGTGGGCTTGCCGCCGCGTCCTGCCGCCGCCTCGGCGTCGTCGATCTCCTTCGACACACCCGCGAGATAGGTGGCGTAGTCGCCGAGCGTGTTGACCACCCGGCCGTCCTTGACCTCGATCACCGTGGTGGCCACCGCCTGCATGAACGAGCGGTCGTGGCTGGTGAACACCACCGTCCCCTCGTACGCCACGAGGGCCTGCGCGAGGGCGTCGACCGTCTCCACGTCGAGATGGTTGCCCGGCTCGTCGAGCACGAGCACGTTGAAACTGCCGAGCAGCAGACCCGCGAGGCAGAGCCGGGCCCGCTCGCCGCCGGAGAGCACCTTCACCTTCTTGTCGACCGCGGAGCCGCGAAACAGCATCGCCCCGGCCACGTCGAGGATCCGCTGCTGCTTGGTGCCGATCGCCGCGGCCCGTTCGAGGTGCTCCAGCACGGTCTGGTCTTCGCGGATGCTGGTGTAGACGTGCTGGGCGTAGACGCCGAGTTCGCAGCCGTAGCCCCACTTCGCCTCGCCGGCGAGCGGGTCGATCGAGCCGACGAGCGTCCGCAGGAACGTCGTCTTGCCCTGGCCGTTGTCGCCCACGATCGCCGCCCGGGAGCCGTGCTCGACCTCCACCTCGATGCCGTCGGCGACGGTGCGATCGGGATAGCCGACGACGAGGCCGCGGCAGCGGACGGCCGGCCCCTTGCGGGGATTCACAGCTGGGCACTGGATCGCGGCGGAGGGCGCGGCTGACGCCACGTCCTCAACCTCGAGTCGCTCCAACTGCCTGGCCTTCGACCTGGCCCGCGAGGCAGTCGAGGCCCGGGCCTTGTTGCGGGCGATGAAGTCCTCGAGTTGCCGCCGCTTGGCGAGCACGGCCGCGTTGGTCCGCTCGACGTGGGCCAGCTTCTCGCGATGGTAGTCGAGGAAGGCATCGACCTTGCCCGGATACATCGTCAGCTCGCCGGCGGTGAGGTCGAGCGTCTGGTCGCACGTGGCGCCAAGAAAGGCCCGGTCGTGCGAGACGATCAGGCAGGCCTCGCGGTAGCCGCGGAGAAAGTGCTCCAGGAGGATCTGCGTCCGCAGGTCGAGAAAGTTGGTCGGCTCGTCGAGCAGGAGAAGATTCGGCTCGTGAAGGAGCAGGGCGGCGAGCTTCACGCGTGTCTGCCAGCCGCCGGAGAGTTCGGACACCGGGCCGGTGAGCCGAGTTCCCTTGATCTCGAAGTCGCCCGCCACCTCGCCGCACTTCCAGTCGGCCTGGCCGCTGTCCCGCATCAGGAAGTCGAGGGCCGACTCGCCGGGCAGGAAGGGATCGTGTTGCCGCAGGTAGCCGATCCGCAGCCGCGGATGCCGGACGATCTCGCCGGAGTCAAGTTCCTCCTCACCGAGAATCACCCGGAGCAGCGTGCTCTTGCCAGCGCCGTTTCGGCCGATGAAACCCACCCGCCCGTCGTCGGTGATCGTCGCCGAGGCCTCGTCGAGGAGCACCTGGTCGCCATACCGCTTGCAGGCGTTTTTAATGTCGAGAAGGACGGCCATCGGGTGGGGTGGGGGGCTGGGGTCGACAACACCCGACCCGGGGCCTCGCAGGGTAAGGGTCCGCAGGCCTTCCGCCAAGGTCGCCGTCGCGGAAACGTTTCGCTACCATACCGTATGCCGGTCGGGCACGGTCGCCCCTACAAATCACCGGCTCATCCATCCCTGGCTGACCCAAGGAATAATTCATGGCCTCCGCCTCCCGCCGTAGCTTTCTCGGAAAGACCACCCTCGCCGGCGCCGGCTATTTCGTGGCCGCCGGCACCCGCACCGCCTGGAGCACCTCGGCCAACGAGCAGCTCAACGTGGCCTGCATCGGCGTGGGGGGCAAGGGGAGCAGCGACTCCGACAACGCCGCCCTGTTCGGCAATGTGATCGCGATCTGCGACGTCGACCGCAACACCCTCGAGAGCAAGGCCAAGTCGGAGAAGTTCCAGGAAGCCGCACGATTCACCGACTTCCGCGAACTCTTCGCGAAGCACGGCAAAGACATCGACATGTGCACCGTGTCGACGCCCGATCACATGCACGGCCCGGTGACACTCGAGGCCATGCGGCAGGGCATCTCCTGCTACACGCAGAAGCCGCTCACCCGCACGATCTACGAGGCGCGGTTGCTCACGAATATGGCCAAGGAGATGGCCAATAAGGGCGTGGTCACGCAGATGGGCAACCAGGGCACGGCGCTCGACTCGTCCCGCGAGGCGATCGCCCAGATCAAAACGGGCGTGCTCGGCCCCCTCAAGGAGGTCTACGCCTGGTCGAACCGGCCCGTCTGGGCCCAGGGCCCCGGCCGCCGCATGAACGTCCGCAAGTATCAGACGCAGGCGATGAAGGAGGTGGACGAGCAGGAGGACACTTCGATCACCGCCGAGGAGGTCTCGGAAATCGTCTCCGACCTCGTGAAGAAGAAGCAGCAGGAGATCGGCAAGGCGCTCGAGCGGGTTGACTGGAAGGCCTGGCTGGGCGTGGCCCCGTCGCGGGAGTTCTGGCCCGGCCTCTACCACTCGTTCCAGCACCGCGGCTGGTGGGACTTTGGCACGGGCGCCCTGGGCGACATGGCCTGCCACCAGCTCACCGTGCCCTATGCCGCCTGCGGCCTGCGGGATCCGATCTCCGTGGTCGCCCGCACCACCGGCCACGACTTCGACAGCTTCCCCGCGAGTTCGATCATCAAGTTTGAGTTCCCCGAAACGGCCGAGCGGCCCGCGATCCCGTTCTGGTGGTACGACCGCAAGGGCAACAAGCCACCGATGGAGGTGTTCTCCAAGTGGGGCATCGACACGGTGTCCGACAGCGGCGTGCTCGTCGTGGGCGAGAAGGGAGCCTTCTACAGCACCGACGACTACTGCGGAAAGTACGAACTCAAGGGCGTCAAGCCGGTGACGGCCGACTACGAGAAGGCCGAAGACCAGGGCAAGGGCTTCGACGTCAACAACATGTACGAGTTCTTCCGCGCCAAGCGGGAGGGCAACTACGCGATCGCGAAGTCCAACTTCATCGACCGGGCCGGCCCGCTCACCGAGACGATCCTGCTTGGCAACCTCGCGGTCTGGGCGGCGGCCCAGGGGGGTGCCAACGGCGACATGGGCGACTGGGGCGAGAAGGTCGAGTGGGACGCCAAGAACCTGAAGGTCACCAACCTCGACGCGCTCAAAACGCCACGGGTCGCCGACCTGATCAAGCCCGTGTATCGCACCGGTTACCGCCTCGACTGAGCCCACCCACCATGAAAAATCCTGCCTGTCTCAGCCGGCCGTCCGCGGCCGGCCTTGCTCTGGTTCTGCTTGCAGCGGCCTTGGCCCAGGCGGCTGATCCTGCCGACGTGGCCACCGCAAAAAAGCGGATCGAGGCGGTCGGTGCCGGAGCAGCCTGCGTCATCGATGCGTCGGGCACGGCGAGGGAGATCGTGATCGTCGACGGCTCGGGCGTGACGGCCGACGACGTCGCGCTCTTTGGCCGGCTCGATGGCCTCGAGAAACTCCAGATCCTCAACTGCCGGGAGTTCGACGACGCGATGGTGTCGCAGCTCACGGGCCTGTCTCACCTTTCGTCGCTGGCGATCACCAATAGCGGGATCACCGATGCCGCCGTGGAAACGATCGCGGCGTCGTTTCCGGATCTCGTGGAGCTCGATCTCTCCAGCAACACCAACCTCACCGGTGCGGCGATGAGGTCGATCGCGGCGCTCGCGAAGCTCGAGCGGCTCTCACTCGTGCAGACGCGGTTCAACGACCTCAACACGCGGCGGCTCTCGAAGCTCGGCGAACTCAAGGCACTCGACCTCCGCGGCAACATGGAGGCAGGCGACATGACGCTCGGCGTGGTCGGGGGGCTGCCGAAGCTGCGGGCCTTCAAGCACCGCAGCACGGTCGTCACCGACGAGGGGATGGCCCAACTCGCCGCCAGCCCGGCGATCGACTCCCTCCTCGCCCAAGACTTCGCGATCACGAATGCCTCGGGGCCTCACCTTGCCGCCATGAAGAACCTCGCCTCGCTCGAGATCTTCCGCTGCCAGGGCTTCGGCACGGAGGGCGTGGTCGCCCTCGCCCCCCTCGACAAGCTCTCGCGGCTCACGCTTCGCGACCTGCCCGAGGTAGGCGACGCGGGCCTGGCCGTGGTGGCCGAGTTGCCGGCGTTGAAGCGGCTCTACCTGCACGAACTGGCATCGGTGGGCGACGCGGGCCTCACGCATCTTGCCGCCACGAAGGATCTCGAAGTGCTCGACATCTGGAGCGTGCCGAAGATGACCGACGCCACTGTGGCGGTGATCGCCGGTCTGCCAAACCTCAAGGAACTCTCGATCCGCGAGACGGGCTGCACGGAGAAGGCGTTGGAGGCCCTTGCCGCCATGCCGAAGCTCGAGTCGCTGACGTTCAAGAACGGCGCCGTGGCACCGGCAGTCGCCGAGAAGGCGAAGTCCGCAAAGGCCTGGAAGAAGCTCGACCTCGGCAAGTAGGTGCAGGTTGGCAACCTGCACCGGAACCGCGTCCGACGCTGCGGCACCGCAGGTTACCAACCTGCGGCTACGTGGAACCGCCAACGCCGCCCCCGTAGGTGCAGGTTTTCAACCTGCACACCAAACAGGCCACGTCGCGCGTGACCGCAGGTTAAAAACCTGCGGCTACGTAGGTGCAGGTTGGCAACCTGCGCCGGAATCGCGCACGACGCTCGCGGCGAACCGCGCGGCGGCGGCGGCTGGGTCGCTCACCACCGTCACACCTCCCGGTTCGTGGCCGGTCGCGACAAGCGACTCCACCACCAGGCGGCGGAGCGTTGCGCTGCCGGCCAGCAGGCCGCCTGTGAGCCGCAGCGGGTAGACGCCGGCGGTCAGTGAGTTTCGATCGGCGAGCGTCCGCACGTGCGCCGCGAGGTCGGCGGCGGCCCCGGTCAGGATCGCGGCGGCCACCGCGTCGCCGACGTCGGCCGCGGCGAGCACCTCGCGAGCCGCGTCGGCAATCTCGCGGCGGCCCACACCCGGGGCATGGATGCAGCCCACGAGGTCGGCGGCGCGAGCTGCGCCAAACCGCTTCAGCAGCGCCGCGTGGAGGATCGTGTCGGGCCCGCGTCCATCGGCCGCCCGCATCGCGGCCTTCAGCGCCGCCAGGCCGATCGTGTGGCCGCTCCCTTCGTCGCCAAGCAGCGGCCCCCAGCCGCCGCAGCGGTCGGCCGCCGTCGTGGCGGAGAGCGTTTCGCCCCGACGCAGCGCCAAGGCCAGCGACCCAGTGCCGGCGATCAGCACCACGCCCCAGGGCTCGGCCGCGCCGTCGGCAAACGGCAGCAGGCCGTCGGGTACCACGACCGTCTGGTGGGCAAGGCCCGCCTGCGTCGCCCACGCGAGCACGGCGTCGCGATCTTCGGGCAGTCCCACGCCCGCAAGCCCGAGGCAGGCGGCCGCAACGGGCCGCGGCCCAAGCCCGGCGTCGGCAAACGCCCCTTCGATCGCCGCCGTGATCGACCCCCGCGCCACCCCGTGGCCGGCCACCCTCGGATTGGCCGGGCCACCGCGACCCCGGCCAACGATCTGCACGCCGCCATCTCCGGCCGCTGTGAGCCGGCCGAGCACCGCCGCGCACTTCGAACCGCCGCCGTCGATGCCGAGCACGAACCGGCCGGAATTCTCCGCCTCAGCGGTCGCCATGGCCGTCTCCGCCAACTGCCCTCCGCAGGTGGCCATCCGCCGCGGCGAGCAGCGTGCGGGCCTCCGCCGGCGTCACGCCCCGCTTCTGCGCGACCACCGCGGTCTTGAGTTCGCCGTCGGCAGCCGCCACGAGCCGCTCGGCCTCGTCTTCGGTCACGCCTGTGAGCATGGCCACGATCCGCCGCGTTCGCGCCACGAGTTTCGTGTTCGTGGCCCGGAGATCGACCATCAGGTTGCCGTAGGTCTTGCCGATCCGGATCATCGCGCCGGTGGTCAGCATGTTGAGCACCATCTTCGTGGCGGTGCCCGCCTTGAGCCGCGTGGAGCCGGTCACAATCTCCGGGCCCACGCGGGGCACGATCATCAACTCGGCCACCGCCTCGAGTTCGGAGTTGTCGTTGCAGGCGAAGCCGATCGCGAAGGCCCCCACGCTGCGGGCATGCGCAAGCCCGCCGAGCACGTAGGGCGTGCGGCCGCTGGTGGCGATGCCCACCAGCACGTCGCGGGCGGAGAGGTTGATGGCGGCGAGGTCGGCCGCGGCGAGTTCCCGGCTGTCTTCGGCCCCTTCCACAGCCCGCGTCAGGGCCTGTGGACCGCCGGCGATCAGCCCCACCACCATCTCGGGCCGCGTACCAAAGGTGGGCGGACATTCGGAGGCATCGAGCACGCCGAGCCGGCCGGAGGTGCCCGCGCCGATGTAGACGAGCCGGCCCCCGCTCCGAAAGCGGTCTGCAATGATCTCAATCGCCCGCGCGATCGCGGCCGACTCGCGGCCCACTGCCAAGGCCACTTCCGCGTCCTCGGCATTCATCACCGCCACGATCCCGGCGGCGTCAAGTTCGTCGATCCGCGCCGAGGCGGGGTTGACGGCTTCGGTGGTCAGGCGGGCGAGCGATAACGTCATGATCCCATCACAGTATCCGGAACCCTGCCAGATTGCGATTCCGTCTCCCCACATGCTGGTCCCACCCGCACCGCGGCGGCTACACTCCCTCCCCATGACGATCCCCCTCGGCCCAATCGACATCGCGGTGCTGGTCGCCTATTTTGGCTCGGCCGTCGTGGTCGGCCTCTTGGTGGCGGGCCGGATCCGCTCGCTCGACGCCTATCTGCTTGGCGACCGCAACCTGCCGTGGTGGGTGATCCTCGGTTCGATCGTGGCCACCGAGACGAGCGCGGCCACGGTGCTCAGCGTGCCGGGGGAGAGTTTTGGGCCGGCCGGCATGCGGTTTCTGCAACTGCCGCTCGGCTACATGCTCGGCCGGCTGGCGATCGTGCGTTTTTTGCTGCCGCTCTACTTCCGTGGCGAACTCAACACGGCCCACGAGGTGCTCCGCGACCGGTTCGGCCCACTCGTGCAGCGGGCGGCGGCGCTGCTCTTTCTCGTCGCCCGAAACCTCGGCGACGGCCTGCGGCTGTTCCTCGCGGCGCTCGTGTTCCAGAAGCTCACCGGCCTGCCG
>QWPO01000004.1 GCA_003669255.1 Planctomycetota bacterium
CGTTTCTGTTGGCACGAGCGCCCCGGTCCAGAGGACAGCGAACCGCGTCGGCCTGATCGTGCCGGGTGCCGGCCCGGTCGTGCCGAAGTCGAAGGCGATCGCCGGGTCGGTCCGTTCGAAGACGAGTCCTACGCGACGGTTGAAGTCGCCGGTCTTGAAGTACTCCCCCTTCAGACCTCGCGCCGCGTCGATGGCGGGCCCCGGGACGCGGAAACTGCCGACGATGTCAGCCAGAGCGCTTCGATGCTGCCGCACGGTGAGCCGGGAGAGTTCGACGCGGGCCGGCCGTTGGCGGTCTCGGGCGATGGGCGAATAGAAGGCGGTGTGGACGAACTCGGCGACTTGGCGGGCGGCCTCCGCCGTGACCCTTGAGGGATCGTCCTCGGGCATCGTTTCGTCGATGGTGGCGGCGAGTTGGTTGACGGAGCGTTCGCCGATGAGTGGATCCGGCACGTTGGCCGTGCCGGATCCGTTCTCGCCGTGGCAGCGCACGCAGTGCTCGCGGTAGATCGCGAGGCCCGGATGATCCTCGGCCGGCGCGAATCCGCCCCACGTCCAGGCCATCACCATAGCGAGGCTGCGCGTGCGAAGGCTGCGATGGGAGGGGGGCATGGTCGGCGGCTGATGGAGAACCGTCGTCCGGCGTCGTGACGGACTACGCCGGACGGGCGAAGACGAGCCGTCCGGCGGAGGTCTGCAGGGTGCTGGTGACGCTGGCCCGGACGGTGCGGCCAATCTGGTCGCGGCCGTTCTCCACCACCACCATCGTGCCGTCCTCAAGGTATCCGACACCCTGATCGGGCTCCTCGCCCTGCTTGACGAGCCGCACGCTCACGGCATCGCCCGGTACGAACGACGGTTTGAGCGCCGACGCCACGTCGTTGACGTTGATCGCGGGCACCGTGCGGACACTCGCGAGCTTCGCGGCGTTGGGATCGACAGTGATCACGCGGCCGCCAAGTTCGCGGGCGAGATCGATCACCCGAGTCTCTGTGGAGAGCTCGTCGTGCGACTCCTGACGGGGCGCGATCACGTCGATGTCGATCGCCTCGTTCTCCCGCAGGCGGGCCAGCACGTCGAGCCCGCGGCGGCCTCGCGTCCGTTTCAGGCGGTCGTTTGATTCCGCCGCAGCCTGCAGCTCATCGAGTACAAACGACGGCACGACACACCGGCTTTCAAACACGCCCGCCTCGGCGAGGTCGGCGATCCGGCCATCGACGATCGCCGAGGCGTCGAGGACGTTGGGTCTCAGGCCACGGACGTCGCGGGCGAACTCGACGTAGGGAATCAGGAAGCGGAAGTCGTCGCGGGTCTGCATCAGGAGGCTCGTGCAGATGTAGCAGAGCACCGAGCCGACGATCAGCGGGAGCCAGGAGTGGAGCGGATCGTTCTGGCTCAGCGGCATGATCGGCTGCAGCGCGAGTATCGTCACGTAGGTGAGGAACACGCCGATGAGAAGGCCGAAGTAGATCGCCGTGATCGTGGTCAGCTCCTTGCGGCGGATCATCCCGTCAAAACCGATCACGGTGAGCGGCAGGGCGACCATACCGGCAAGGATCGCCCACGGCACCCAGGTCGGCGACGCCTGCACCGCCGGTGAGTTGAAGATGAGCACGGCGATGCCCACCGACACCATCACGAAGATCGCGCGAAGGACGAGGAGTGCCATGATCGGAAGCCGTGCGCAACGAGAAGAAATCCGCCGGGAGACCGGCGGATTGACGAGAGTCTACCAACGACCCCCGGGGGGCGGCGCCGCCTGAGCCAAACCCGGCTCCGGGGCGGTGCGAGTTGGCTCGCCAACGGCAGGATAGCCGACGCTCGCCAGCCTCGCCCCGACCCCTTCGCCTGCCATGCGGTACGCGCTACCGCGAAGAGCTCGCCAGCCGTCGCTGGTGGTCGAACTCGAGGAACCGGTCGGTCATGCCGGCGATGTAGTCGGCCACGCTGCGGCGGAGGCCCAGCGTTTCTGTCCGGTGGCGGTACCCCGCCGGCAGGTCGTCGGGATGGGCGACGTACCACTCGAAGAGTTCGGTCAGTTTCCGCTGGGCCGGCACCCGCACCTCCAGCACCCGCCCGCTGCGGTAGACCCGCTCGAACAGGAATCGCTCGAGCTGCCGCTTGCCGGCCGCGATGTCGGGCGCATGGGCGACGATCCGGCGGCCCGGCACGCCGTCGCCGCCGCGGTACACCTGCCGCACCTTGGCCACGGAGTCGATCCCCAGGGCGTCGATCGTGGATCTCGTTTCGCGGATTAACTCGGCGACCTGCTCATCGACCAGTTCGTGAAGGATCGCCCGGCGGGCGTCGGTCCCCGACAGCTTCCCGTGGCGAGCCGCGACGCGAGCGGCGGCGTCGGCCACGAGCGGCAACGCGGTGAGTTCCTCAAGCGTCACCAGGCCGAGTTCAACGGCGTCGTCGGCATCGTGGGTGTCGTAGGCGATCGAGTCGGCGGCATCGACCACTTGGGCTTCGAGGAGCGGTGCGGGAGCGGTGCCGTCTTTCTTTCGTGTCGCCTGGGCGTCGAGCACCTCCCGGGAGAGATTGAGGCCCGGGAACTCGGGATAGCGGGTCTCCAGAAACTCCATGATCCGCAGCGCCTGGGCATTGTGGTTGAAGCCCCCCTCGTCGCGGAGCAGTTCGGCGAGCGTGTCCTCTCCGGCGTGGCCGAGCGGTGGATGGCCGATGTCATGGGCGAGCGCCAGCGTCTCGACGAGGTCCTCGTTGAGGGCGAGCGCGCGGGCGAGGGTGCGGGCGATGCTGGTCACCTCGAGCGTGTGCGTGAGCCGGCTGCGGTGGTAGTCGCCGTGGTAGCCCGTGAAGACCTGCGTCTTGTGGGCGAGCCTGCGGAACGCGGCCGAGTGGACGATCCGGTCGCGGTCGCGCTGGTAGGGGCTACGAAACTGGTGCGGGGGCTCGGGATGGACGCGGCCCGCCGAATCGACGGAGTGCATCGCCCATGGTGCGAGCAACACGCTCTCGCGGGTCCGCCAGTCGGGCTGGCTCCAGCCAGACTCGTTGTCGATCACGCGGCGTCCTCCCCAGCGGCCTTCTTCAGCTGTTCCCAGAGGGCCTCGAGCGACTGGGGCAGCACCCGCACGCCCGCCACGGCCGGCATGAAGTTCACGTCACCCGGCCACCGCGGCACGATGTGCCAGTGGAGGTGACCCGGAACGCCGGCGCCTGACACGGCACCGAGATTGAGGCCCACGTTGAACCCCTGGGCCTGCATCGATCGGGTTATCCGCCGGCACCACGCGACGATCCGCTGCTGGAGGTCGAGCAGCACGTCGTCGGGAAGATCGACGAGCGAGGCCCGGTGGTCGAGCGGGGCCACGAGCAGGTGGCCGTTGGCATACGGATAGCGGTTCGTCACCACGATCGACAGCGGTGTCCGCTCGACGATGCCGAGAACGCGATCGTGTGCGGTGGCGACGGCTGCGGCCCTGCAGAGAAAGCAGGCGTGATCGGCCCCCGGTCGCCAGACGGGCGTCCCGACGTCGGGTTCGGTGGCGGCGGCACCCTGCACATAGCCCAGTCGCCAGGGTGCCCAGAGGCGGTCGGTGTCCATACGCCGAGTCTACCGTCGAATCCGGCGTTCAGCGGAGGGACGCGGTTCCCTATGATTGGCCGTGGGCGTTCGGCAGGAGTCACGCGGTGCGGCGGCGAGGTGGTCGTGGAGTTCAAAGTCGACCTCGATGTCTTTTCCGGGCCGATGGACCTGCTCCTCTATCTCGTCAAGAAGCACGAGGTGGATGTGACGGAAGTGCCGATCGCTGCCATCGCCGCCGAGTTCGTCGCCTACCTCGACGTCCTCGAGGGGCTCGCCATCGAGCAGGTGGGCGAGTTCGTCGATCTCGCCAGCGTGCTCCTCGAGATCAAGACGCGGGCCCTCGTGCCTCGCCCCGAGGAGATGGAGGAGCCGGTCGAACTCGTCCGCGAGGACCTGGTGCAGCGGTTGCTCGAATACAAGCAGTATCGCGACGCCGCCACGATGCTCGAGGATCGGGCCCGGCACTGGGAACTGCGGTTCGCGAGGCAGGCCGCGGATGACACGGCCGGTAGGGTGGCCCCGGCGGAGGTGGCGATCGCCGACGTGCATGTCTGGGATCTCGTTGGGGCGATGACGCGGGTGATGGCCAAGCGGGAGAAACGCCGCCCGCGGCAGATCGTGCATGACGACACGCCGATCGAGACACACGCCGCCCGCATCGAGGCGCTCGTGGCGGAGCAGGGGAGGGTGGCGTTCACGAGCCTCTTCGATGACGATATGCCCCGTTCTCGGATCGTCGGGATCTTTCTTGCGGCGCTTGAGCTGGTGCGCCGTGGGAAGCTTGCGACCCGGCAGGAACAACTCTTCGACGAGATCTGGCTTGAGCTGCCGTCGCCACGACACCCCGCCCCCATCACCCCGCCGACCGACGCCGCATGATCGATAACTCGCCCTACCGTACCCTCGTCCATAAGGGGCTCACGATTGAGGGCTACTCGCGGGCCGCCGTACAGAGCTGCTGGCGGATCCCGGAACTTAAGCTCGGCTTCGACCTCGGGTCACAGCCCTGGGGCTTCATGGCCACGGCCACGTGGTTCATCACGCACACCCACCTCGACCACATCGCGGCGCTGCCGGTGTACGTGGCTCGGCGGCGGATGATGAAGATGGAGCCACCCACGATCTATCTTCCCGAGTCGGCAATCGAGCCGATCGAGCGGCTGCTCAAGGCGGTGAGTCGGCTCGACCGCGGCCGGCTGCCCTGCACGCTCCTGCCCGCACGGCCCGGCGATGAGATCGAACTTTCCCGCGAGCACGTGGTCACGGTGTCGGGCACCTGCCACACGATCCCGAGCGTCGGCTTCGTGGTCTGGGACCGGCGGCGGAAGCTCAAGCACGAGTATCAGGGGCTGCCTGGCGACAAAATCCGGGATCTCAGGCTCTCGGGTGTGGATGTCACGCAGGAACTCCGCACGCCGCTGGTGGCCTACCTGGGCGACAGCTCGCCCGAGGGCCTCGACCGCTGTCCGGCGATGTTCGAGGCGCAGGTGCTGATCACGGAACTCACCTTCGTGGCCCACTCCCACCGCAAGGAAAAGATCCACAAGTTCGGTCACATGCACCTCGACGACCTGCTCGCCCGCCGCGAGCGGTTCCGCAACGAGGTGGTGATCGCCACCCATTTTTCAACGCGGTACACCGACGACCGCATCCGGCGGATCCTCGCCAAGAAGATCCCCGACATGCTCGACGGCCGCCTGAACATCTGGCTGTAAGGCCGCGGCTGGAGTCGCGGATTGGAACTGCCCTGCCCACGTAGCCGCAGGTTGGCAACCTGCGGTGGCTTTTGGTCGGCTCTGGTTCATGCACAGGTTGGCAACCTGCACCCACGTGTAGATTTGCATCCCACGGGTCGGCATTCCCTCCCGGCCCTCCGCAGTTCCACGCCAGCATGCTCGACCCAACCGCCCGCCCCCGCAGCGCCTACGTTCACGTGCCGTTCTGCCGGCACCGCTGCGGCTACTGCGATTTCACCCTCGTGGCCGGCCGCGATGACCTGATCGACCGTTATCTGACGGCGGTCGACAGGGAACTGGAGCGCTGCCCGGCCCCGCTCGATCTCGACACGCTCTACCTCGGCGGCGGCACGCCCTCGCACCTCGGGCCCGAGGGCCTCACGCGGCTGTTCGGGGCGCTGCATGAGCAGCTGCGGCCCGTCGCCGGCGCGGAAGTGTCGGTCGAGGCCAATCCGCTCGACGTAACGGGCGACCTGGTGGCCGCACTGCGCACGTGCGGCGTGACCCGGGTGAGCCTTGGTGGCCAGTCGCTCGACGCGGTTACGTTGCGGGCACTCGACCGCGACCATGGGCCCGACGACGTCCGCCGTGCGGTCGATCGGCTGCTGCCGGCGGGCTTCACGGTGAGCCTCGACCTGATGACGGCCGCACCGGGCCAGTCGCTCGCCGCAGTGGAGGCCGACCTCGATGCCGCCGTGGCCCTTGGCGTGCAGCATGTGTCGGTCTACTGCCTCACCTGGGAGAAGGGCACGGCGTTCGATTCGCAGCGGGCGAAGGGGCTGCTGCGACCGGTCGACGACCCGGTCGAGCGGGCGATGTTCGAGGCCGCCATCGACCGGCTCGAAGCCGCGGGCTTCGAGCACTACGAGGTTTCCAATTTCGCGAAGCCGGGAGCACGCTGCCGCCACAACGAGGCCTACTGGGACTGCCGGCCATGGGAGGCGTTTGGACCAGGCGCTGCGCGGTTCGACGGCTGCACGCGAACGACCAACCACAGGTCCACCACCACCTGGATGAACAAGGTGCTCGCCGGGGCCGACTTCACGGGTGATGTCGATGCGATGACGGCCGAGGAGGCGGCCCGCGAGCGGATTGTGGTGGGCCTCCGCCGTCGCGCCGGCGTCGCCCGCAGCGCGTTTTGCGACGCGAGCGGCTTCGATCTCGACGCCTTGATTACCGGGCCGCTCCACCGCTGGATCGACCGCGGCCTCGCCACCGATGACGGCGACCGCATCCGCCTCACCCGCGAGGGCCTGCTCGTCTCCGACTCGCTCTGGGCCGACGTGCTGCGGTCATGTGCAGGTTGACAACCTGCACCTACGACGGGCAGGTGTTGCAGCCACCACGTAGCCGCAGGATGGCATCCTGCGGTGGAACGGCGGCCGCTCAGCCCTTCTGGAGAGCCGCCGTGAGGTCGAGAATCGCCTTCTTGCCGTCGGCAAAGTACATCAGCGTGTTGTCGGCGGCGAACAGCGGGTTGGGGATGCCGGCGAAGCCCGGCGAGAGCGACCGCTTCACCACCACCACCGTCTTTGCCTTGTCGACATCGAGGATCGGCATTCCCGCGATCGGGCACTTCGGGTCGGTCCGAGCCGCCGGGTTCACCACGTCGTTGGCTCCGATCACGATCGCCACGTCGGTCTCCGGGAACGTCGGGTTGATGTCGTCCATCTCCCGGAGCTTTTCGTACGCGATGTCGGCCTCGGCCAGGAGCACGTTCATGTGGCCCGGCATCCGCCCCGCCACGGGGTGAATCGCGTATTCCACCGTCGTACCTCGCTTCTCGAGCGCAGTGGCGAGTTCGCGGACGGCATGCTGGGCCTGGGCGACGGCCAGGCCGTAGCCCGGCACGATCACCACGCGACTCGCCCCCTCGAGCACCATCGCGATCTCCTCGGCGCTGGCGCTCTTCACCTTGCCAGCGTAGACGTCGTCGGCGTTGGCCGCGGTCGTGGTGCCGAGGCCGCCGAAGAGCACGCCGACGAGCGAGCGATTCATCGCCTTGCACATGATCGCCGTGAGGATGAGACCCGAGGCGCCCACCAGCGACCCGGCGATCACGAGCACCGAGTTGTCGATCACAAATCCGGCCGCTGCGGCGGCCAGGCCCGAATAGCTGTTGAGCAGGCAGATCACGACCGGCATGTCGGCCCCGCCGATCGGCATCGTGAGCGTGCAGCCAAACACGCTGCCCACGACCACCAGCAGCCAGTAGAGGAGGACAGATCGCGGATAGATGCACAGGCCCCAGATGAGCAGCAGCGTGACCACGGCGAGCCCGAGGTTGATCCAGTGACGGTTGGGATTGGTCCACGCCTGCTTGAACCGCGGCAACTCCTCGAGCTTTGCGAACGCGACAAAACTTCCCCAGAAGGTGACGGCGCCGATCAGGCCGGTGAGGGCGGTGGCGATCGCGAACTGCGTCCACGGGGCGAGATTGGCGGCCGCGAGGCCGGCGACGGCCGGGGCGTCGCTCTTCGCGGCAGCTGTCATGTTCCAGAGTTCGGCGCCGGCCACCAGCGTTGAGGCGGCCCCGCCGAAGCCGTTGAGCAGGGCCACCATCTGCGGCATGCCCGTCATCGGATACTTCAGCGCCATCCAGGCTCCGATGACCGAGCCAATGGCCGCCGCGATTCCGACCATCACGAGGCCGCCTGAACCGACCGCCCGCAGCCGTTCGACGACGGGCCCCTCGCAGCAGGCGGCGATCAGGGCGATCGCCATGCCCGCGGCGCCCAGGTAGTTGCCCTTCACGGCCGTGCGGGGGCCGGTCATGAGCTTGAAGGCCACGATGAAGAGCATCGAGGCCGCGAGGTATGCGAGATTGATCCAGGCCTGGCTCGACATGCGTCTACTTCTTCTTCGGGTTGAACATCTCGAGCATCCGATGCGTGACGACGAAGCCACCCACGACGTTGATCATGGCGAGGATCACCGCGAGCAGGCCAAGCAGCGAGCCGAACCGGGTAGCCATCGCGCCTGCGACGACGATCGCCCCCACCGCGGTGATGCCCGAGATGGCATTGGAACCGCTGGTGAGCGGCGTGTGGAGCCGCTGCGGCACCTTCGTGATCACCTCGAAGCCCACCCACATCGCCAGCAGGAAGACGGTCAGCAGTCGGATGAACCGGGTGGCCGGATCTTCGGCAACGACCGCTTCGGCGAGGAGCGGGATCACGAGCGAGGGCGACATGAATGGCGTTCCGTGCGGGGTGACGCTGGGTTTAGGGCTGTGCCGGGGTCACGGGGGCGAGGGGCGGCAGCCCCGCCCGCTCGCGGACCTTCGGGTGGAGGAGTTCGCCGCCACGGGCCACCAGCGTGTCGCGGCAGATTTCGTCGTCGGGCGACATATCCGGCAGGCCCGCCTTCACGAGGTGCGTGAGGAATGTGACGATGTTCTTCGAGTAGAGCTGGCTGGTGTGAAACGGCACGTCGGCCGGCAGGTTGGTGGGCCCAAGGATCGTGACGCCGTCCACAACGACGGTCTCGTCGGGCTTCGATCCCTCGCAGTTGCCCCCGCGCTCCGCGGCCAGATCGACGATCACGCTGCCGGGCCGCATCCGCCGCACCATGTCGGCCGTCACGAGCACCGGCGCGTTCTGCCCGGGGATGAGCGCGGTGCAGATGACGATGTCCGAATCGGCCACCACCTTGCCGAGTAGTTCACGCTGCTTGGCGTAGAACTCCTCGCCCATCGCCTTGGCATAGCCGCCGGCCGCCTCGCTCCCGACCGTCTCGAGGGGCAGTTCGACGAACTTCGCTCCCAAGCTCTGCACCTGTTCCTTCACCGCGGGCCGGACGTCGTAGCCACTCACCTGGGCGCCGAGCCGCTTGGCGGTGGCAATCGCCTGAAGGCCGGCCACGCCCGCGCCGAGCACGAGCACCTTGGCGGGCGTGAGCGTGCCGGCGGCGGTGGTCATCATCGGCAGGATTCGCGGTAACGCCGCGGCTGCCACGATGACGGCGCGATAGCCCGCGATGTTGGCCTGGCTGGAGAGCACGTCCATGCTCTGGGCGCGAGTGATCCGGGGAACGAGTTCGAGCGCGAACACGGTTGCCCCGCGATCGGCCGCTTCCCGGCACGCGTCCGTTGAGGAGAGCGGGTCGCAGAGTCCCACGAGCACGGTGCCCGGCCGCAGGTGGTCGCGGTCGGCGGGCCAGCAGTCGCCGGCGGCCCCACAGGTGCGCACGGCCAAAACCACGTCGGCCGCGAGCGCCTCGTCGCGGGTGGCGATCGTCGCCCCAGCCGAGCGGTAGTCGTCGTCGGAAAATCCTGCCGCGGTTCCGGCCCCCGACTCCACTGCCACGGTGAGGCCCTCCTTCGCGAGGGCTGGCACCCCGGCCGGTACCACGGCCACCCGGCGTTCTCCAGGGGCGGTTTCCTTGAGGACTGCGACCTTCATGCGGTAGCGTTCAGCAGGGGTGATGAAACGGCAGGGCAGCCGCCGATTCTTGCCTCGGCGGGGGCCCGCGTCCACAAGTCCCTGGCAGGGGAGTTGACCGGCACCGACGCCGGTAGGCCGGTTTTCGCCGTTCTGCGGCCGCGTGGCTTGCCGGTGAAGGAAGCCATTGTTAGTCTCCGCAGTTCTCCCCGGCCGGCGGCCGGAGGCAGTCCAGTTCCCAGAATTCCGAGAGACGGACGGTTGAGCGACAGATGAAGACGTACATGGCCAAGCCCGGCGAGGTGGAACAGCGGTGGTGGGTCGTTGACGCGAGCGAGCGTCGCGTGGGCCGCCTCGCGACTGCCATCGCCATGGTGCTGATGGGCAAGCACCGCCCGACATATACCCCGCACATCGACACCGGCGACCACGTGGTGGTGATCAACGCCGACAAGGTCGAGTTCAGCGGGAAGAAGTGGCAGCA
>QWPO01000027.1 GCA_003669255.1 Planctomycetota bacterium
GCCCCAGAGGGGCCGCCACCCCACCACCACCAGCGCCGCGCCAAGACACAGGCTCGGGCCGAAGGGAAGCTCCGTCTCACTGTGGAGCACGAGCTGCGCAACGCCGTGCGCCAGCCCGATGAAGACCGCGAGGAAGCACGCGAGCACGCAGGGCTGCCAGCCGAGCCACGCGCCTACCATCGCCATCAGCGTCACGTCGCCGAGCCCCATCGCCTCTCGGCCGAGGGCCCGTGACGCACCCGCGCGGGTGAGCCAGACCATTCCGGCGGAGACGGCGAGCCCACCGAGCGCCGACACCAGTCCGCGCCAGTGGTCGCCACCCACCAGCCACGTGGTCACCACGACCCCCGCGCCCGTAATCGCGACGAGCGGCCGCGGGGCGACCAGCCGCCGCCACCACGCCCCCATCCTGGTTTCGGAAACTCCGGGCTCCGTGCCCACGAGCCACCAGACGGTGAACGCGACGATCGCGATGGCCAGCCCCGCGAGTGAGGGCGCCGGCTCGAGCCACGTCGGCCACGGGCCTCGTAGCGGACCGACGAACCCGAGCACGTCGGCCTCGCGCAGAGGCGGCGCAAACGAGCGGGGCACCTCGCGGATCACCGGCAGGAGCCCATCGGGCCACGCGGCAAGCGCCGCCAAACCGGCCAGCACACCAGGCACGGTGATCGCGTCGGGGATGATGCGATGCCTGAGATCGACCCAGGTGGCGGCGGCCAGGAGCAGGAACAGGGTTCCGTGAAGGGCGAATCGCGTGGCGAGCATCGCCAACGAGGCATCTGCTCCCTCCGGCACGAGGCCGCGACAAAGCACCTCCCACCACCACAGGGACAGCGCCGCCGCGGCGGCGACCACGGGCGTCCAGAGCATGGCCCTCGAACCCGGGGGAATGCTCGGCTCGACCAGCCGGCCCACCCCGGCGACGAGCAGGCGACCGCCGACGAGACCGGCAACCGCCGCGAGGATCGACCCGATGACCGTCGCCATACCGGATAGCGATGTCGCCTCAGAAATCATCGCGAATGCTCCGGTGACGCCGTGGCGGAGCGATCCCAGGTGGCGAGCCACTCGACGATGCGCTCGGCGATCCGGCCCGCGGGCTCGACCCCGGTGTCGAAGCGCACGTCGGCGCACGATCGATAGTGCGGCTCGCGAGCCGCCAGCGTGTCGGCGACTTCCGCGAGCGGATCGGCGCCCGAGAGCCCCGGTCGCCGGACGGCGGTCATCGGATCGGCCGCCAGTCTCGCCCGCACCACGTCGGCGGCGGCATCGAGCCAGATCACGGGGCGGCCGCGGTCCCGGAGCAGTTCGCGATTGGCCTGGCGGAGCACCACGCCTCCACCGGTGGCAAGAATCAGCGGCGGACCAGCGAGCAGCTCGGCGAGAACGATCGACTCGAGGTCGCGGAAGCCCGCCTCGCCGCGGTCGGCGATCAGGGCCGCGATCGACATGCCGGCCCGCTGCTCAACCACCTCGTCGGCATCCACCGCGGGGATTCCCAGCCGCGGCACGAGCAACGCCGCCACGGTCGATTTGCCGCAGCCGCGATAACCGATGAGTGTCAGCCGCATTATCGCTTCTCCATCTGCGATCGCTGGGCCGCTCACAACGGCTGCTTAGCCGACGCCGTGGCCCGCTTGAGCGCCTCGCGCATCACCTGCGGCGGCGGTTCCGCACCGTGCCAGATGCGATACTGGATCGCCGCCTGCCGCACGAACATCTCCACGCCGGTGACGGTTCGGCATCCGGCACTCCGCGCTTCCTTGATGAGCAGGGTGTTCTCCGGATTGTAGACGGTGTCGAAGACCACCATGTACGGCCGGAGGTGCTCCTTGTCGTAGGGGCTCTCGTCGACGTTGGGATGCATGCCAACCGGCGTGGCATTGACGATGCCGTCGTAGGGCATCCGGTGCCGGGCGGCCCACTCCACCGACTTGCAGCCCACCTCGGCCGCGATCTTCTTGGCACGATCGGCCGTGCGAGAGGTCACCGTCACCTCCACGCCCTTCTTCTTGAGGCCAAACGCCACGGCCCGCGCAGCCCCTCCCGCGCCGAGCACGAGGGTGGTCTTCAGTCCGAGCCCGTCGCTCGTCTCCCGCTCGTCCCCCTGCAGGGCCGCGACGAGGCTCTCCACGGCGGCGATCGCGTCGGTGTTGGCGGCCGTGATCCCGTCGGCGGCGAACGACAGTGTGTTGGCGGCACCGATCGACTTCACGAGATCATCCGCGTGCGCCGTGTGCTTGAGCACCGCCTCCTTGTGTGGGATCGTCACGCTCAGGCCCGCCAGCGGCCACCGCGACGCGGCCGAGAGAAACTCGTCGAGCTGCTCGGCTGGCACCCGAAAGGGCAGGTAGACCGCGTCGATGCCGGCGACGGCCAGGGCTGCGTTGTGGACCACGGGCGACAGGCTGTGGGCCACCGGATCGGCGACCACGCCATAGATCCTCGTCGCCGCGGTGATCGATTCGTAGCGGTACATCTCCCGCATCTGCCGCCAGCCGATCTGGCCGGGGGCGAGAACGCGGTCGTCGTTGAACGTGGCGAAGGTGAAGGGGGCGCCGAACCGGCCGCCGAGGATCCGGGTCGGAACGCCGATCTCGCCCATGCAGATTCCGACCGTGGGCAGCTTGCTGGCGTTCACCATCTGGAGCATCCGCAGGTTATCGGTGGGGTGATTCGCCATCCCCGCGACCTTCACCACATCCGCGTCCATCGAGGACAGCCGCTTGTGCAGCAGGGTCAGGTCGGCTGGGGTCTTCTGAAAGTCGTGGTGGCTGACGATCCGCTTCGTCGCCCCGTACCGCGGGACGCCTGCGGCGATGTCGTCTTCGAGGTCAACGTAGTCGGCTCCTTCGACGATCGCGGTCCGCAGCAGCGTCCGCCGAGCCTCCTCCGAATGCTCCCAGCGGCCGCCGTCGCTCTTCCGCCGACACGTCACGATCACCGGGCAGGGGCGATCCCGGAGCAGCCGCCTCACCTGCACCTCGCCCTGGATGTAATCAAGCCGCAGCTCGACGAGGCGGATGCCGTTTTCCACCAGATGCTTGTGCTCGGCGATCATGTGCCGGTGCCGGCCGCGGCCAATGCTCACGCAGATCATCGCAGGTCCTCGGAAGTGAACGTCTTGCGCATGGGGGCCGGGAGTGTCATACGGGTTCTCGGTGAACGGTGCCCGGCCGGCTGTACAAGCCCAACGCCGTGAGGCGTGGGATGCACCACCAACAGTGGCCGCATCCAGCGTGGTTCGCCCGCGGCCTCACGGCCGGTCGGCTTTCACGCGCTACGCATTCGATCGCGAAAATCATCTGTTCCCCGTATCAAGTGCGCCGAAACTGGCGGTCGAGGTCCTGCCGCGAGAGCGTCAACGACGTGGGCCGGCCGTGGGGGCAGTGGTGCGATTCGGAGACGACGCGGCGATCCCGAACGAGGGCGTCGACCTCCGTCTGGGAGAGCCGGTCGCCGGCCTTGATCGCGGCCCGGCAGGCGAGTCCGTGGAGCACCTCGTCCACCAGCACGCTCATGCCGCCCCCCGAGGCCGCAGTCGAGGAGAGCCGGTCGAGCACCTCCCGCACGATCTCGGCGGCGGGCGTGTCGCCGGCGAGCGCCGGCTTCGAGGTCACGATCACGGTGCTGCCGCCAAACGGCTCGATCTTCATGCCGGCCCGCTCGAGTGTGCCCACGTGCTCGTGCACGAGTTCCAGTTCGGCCGGGGCGAGGTCGACCTTCTCGGGCACGAGCAGCGGCTGCACCTCGAGCCCGCCCACCTCCACCGCCGCCTTGAACTTCTCATAGAGCAGCCGCTCGTGGAGCGCGTGCTGGTCGATCACCTCGATGCCGGCCGCCGTCTCCACCACGAGGTAGCGGTCGTGCATCTGCACGGCGAGTTCCTCGCCTGCCACGGGCCGGGAGACGTCGTCCACCTCCCAGGCCGGCGGGGCAGCCACCACGTCGCCGGGGGCCCGCGACGCAAGCTCCCGATCGCCGCCCGCCGGTTCGACGGGCCAGAGAGTTCGCGGAGCCGGCGCCACGATCCGCTCGCCGAAGGTGTCGCGGCCGCTGTGGCCAGCCGGCGAAAACGGCTCGAACTCGGGCAGGGTCGCCACGTTCGGCCGCGAAGGCTCGAGCCGCGTGGTGACGTTGGCCGCCAGGAACTTCGTGCGAAGGGCCGAGAGCACGAGGCGATAGAGCCGCGACGGCTCACGAAACCGCACCTCCATCTTGGCGGGATGCACGTTGACGTCGACGGCATCGGGCGGAAGGTCGAAGGCGAGAAAGGCAATCGGCTGCCGTCCCGAGAGCAGCAGGCCACGATAGGCCTCCTGCACGGCGTGGAGGATCGAGCGGTCGCGGAACGGCCGGCCGCCGACGAACAGGTGCTGCAGCCGGCCGCTGGCCACGTCGTCCTCCGGGCGGCCCACGAACCCGTGCACCGACACCTCGCCATCGTCAGCCTCGACCTCGATGAGCCTGCCGGCCACCTCGGCACCAAACAGTCCGGCGATCCGGTCGCGCCATGAGTTCGTCGCCGGCAGGTCGTGCACCCGACGGCCATTGTGGACAAGGCTGAAGGCCACAGCAGGATGGGCGAGCGCCGTGCGGACGAAGGCCTCCGAGGCATGCGACCACTCGGTCTGCGGCGCCCTGAGAAACGATCGCCGCGCCGGCACATTGCCGAAGAGCTGATGGACCTCGACCGTGGTGCCGACGGCGCACCCATCGGGCCGGACCTCGTCGGCGCGGCCGCCATCCACGGTGATCGTCGCGCCCGTGCCATCCGGTGTCCGCGAGCGGATCACGACCCGCGAGACCTCGGCGATGCTCGCGAGTGCCTCCCCGCGGAATCCGAGCGTGCCGATCCGCTCGAGGTCTTCGGCAACCTGCAACTTGCTCGTCGCGTGGGCTGTCACCGCGAGCGGCAGGTCGTCGGCCTCGATGCCGCCGCCATCATCGACCACCCTGACCAGCGCGATCCCACCCTGGTCGAGGGCGACGTCGATCCGCGTCGGAGAGGCGTCGAGCGCGTTCTCGAGCAGCTCCTTGACCACGCTCGCCGGCCGCTCCACCACCTCGCCGGCGGCGATGCGGTTGACGACCGACATCGGGAGTTGATGGATGCGTCCCATGCGGCGAAGGGCTCAGGTGAGCTGGTATTCCTTGATCTTGCGATACAAGGTCCGCTCGCCGATGCCGAGGAGGTCGGCTGCCTGCTCGCGGTTGCCACCGGTGAGCTTGAGCGTCTCCGCGATGAACACCTTCTCGATCTCCTCGAGCGGTCGGCCGACGAGGGCGGAGAGCCCGGCGGTCATGTCGACGGCCGCGGTCGAGGTGGCGGCCACCGGCGCGTCAGGATCGAGTTCGAGCGGCAGGTCATCGACGTCGAGCGTCTCGTCGAAGTCGACCACGACCATGCTCTCGATCACGTTCCGCAGCTGCCGGACGTTACCGGGCCAGGCATAGGAGCCGAGCTTGACGCGGGCCGGGAGCGACAGCCCCTTGATGGTCTTGCCGTGCCGCCTCGAAAACTGCTTGAGGAAGTGTTCGATGAGCAGCGGGATGTCGCCGGCCCGGTCGCGGAGGGGCGGGATGGCGATCGTCACCACCTTGAGGCGGTGGTAGAGGTCGCTGCGAAACACACCCGAGGCGATCGCGTCTTCCAGGTTGCGATTGGTGGCCGAGAGGATCCGCACGTTCACGCGCACCGGCGTGTTGGAGCCGACGCGGGTGATCTCCCCCGACTCGAGCACCCGCAGGAGCTTGATCTGCGTCGCCATCGGCATGTCGCCGACCTCGTCGAGAAACAGCGTGCCGCCGTTGGCGTACTCGAACTTGCCGATCCGGTCGCTAGAGGCGTCAGTGAAGGCGCCGCGAACGTGGCCGAAGAGCTCGCTCTCGAGGATGTTTTCGCTGAGCGCGGCGCAGTTGAGCGCCACGAACGGCTTGCTCTTTCGCGGGCTGTTCTGATGCACGGCCTGGGCGACGAGCTCCTTGCCGGTGCCGGTCTCGCCTTGAATCAGCACGGTGGCGTCGGTCGGGGCGATCCGCTTCAGCCGTTCGATGAGCGAGAGCATCTGCGGGCTCGAGCCGATCACGCCCTCGAAGCCAAACTTTTCGTCGAGCCGCCGATTGAGTTCGACGTTCTGACGCCGCAGCCGCACGCCTTCGGCGGCCTTCTCAACCGCCGCCCGCAGGTGGGCCATGTCGAGCGGCTTCTGCAGATACGTGAAGGCACCTTGCTGCATCGCCGACACGGCCGACGGAATCGTGCCGTGCCCCGTGACGACGATCACCTCGGTCTCGGTCGAGGCTTTCTTGGCCCGGGCGAGGATCTCGAGGCCACCGATGTCGTTCATCATCAGGTCGGTGACCACGATGTCGAACAGCTCAGCCTCGATCCGCCGGCTTCCGTCGGTGCCGCTGCCCACCACCGTCACGGTGTGACCCAGCCTGCCGAGCACCTCGCCCATCGTGCGGGCGTGCACGATGTCGTTGTCGACCACCAAAACCCGCATCGCCGCCGGCCCCGCGACCGCGTCGGCGGCCGGGTCGTGCTCAGGTGCTGGGGGTGGTGGTGTCGAAGCCATAAACGGGATGGTACGGAGCGTGCGGGGCGGGCGTCCAGTTGCGGAGGGTCGTCAGGATGGCGTGCCGGCGGCGCCGCGGTCGCCTTTCGGCAACCGGGGCGGGGCGGGCAGCCAGATTGTGACCTTCGTGCCCCGACCGGGGGCGCTTTCGACGTTGATCGTACCGCCGTGAGCCTCGACGATCTTGCGGGCCGTCGGCAGGCCGAGGCCCGAGCCTCCCTGCTTCGTCGTGTAGAAGGCGCCAAACACCTTGCCGAGCGTCTCCGCATCCATGCCGGGGCCGGTGTCGATCAGCTCGAGCATCACGCCGAGCCCCGCTGGCCGCGTGCGGACGACGAGCTGGCCGCCCGTCCCGTCCATCGCCTGAACGGCGTTGAGCAGCAGGTTGAGCACCGCGGAGCGGAACGTCTCACGATCGAGCCGGACCGCCGGAAGCTCGGGGTCGAGGTAGCGGACGATCTCCACGCCCGCCTCCGTGGCGCGGATCGAGAAGAAATCGAGCAACTGGTCGATCTCCGCGTTGAGGCTCCCCGGCTCGAGCGTCAGCGACTCCTGGCGGGCAAAGTCGAGGAAGTCGCCGAGCAGCTTCTGGAGCCGGTCGCACTCCTGCCGCACGAGATCGATCTTCGCCTTGGCGCGGCGATCCCGCTGCTTGGTCGGCGAATCGGGGTCGGTGTTCTCGAAGTCCTCGGCGAGGAGTTCCATGTTGAGCCGAATGGTCGACAGCGGGTTGCGGATCTCGTGGGCAAGACCGCCCACGAGAGCCGCAAACTCCGCATACGTTTCAGCCCGCGAGCGGTCCTGTTCGTCGGGGGACGACATGGCCGACTCCGCTCTCAGGAGGCTCCGTGGAAGACCGTCACTCCGCCGCTGGGTTGCCCGCCGCTTCGGCCTGCTCGCGGAGCACCGCCTTGCGACTGAGCTTCACGCGATCCTGGTCGTCGACCGCGATCACCTTCACCTTCATGATGTCGCCGACCCGACAGAAATCGGCGACGCTCTTCACGAAATCGTCGGAGAGTTCGCTCACGTGGCAGAGGCCGTCCTTGCCGGGCACCAGTTCGACGAAGGCGCCGAAATCCTTGATGCTCGTGACCCGACCCTCGTAGATCCGGCCGACCTGGATCGAGGCAGTGAGGCCCTCGACCTGGGCCATGGCCGCCATCGCCCCTTCGGCGTCGTGGCTCGCCACAGTGACCGTGCCGTCGTCATCCACCTCGATGCTCGCTCCGGTGGCTTCCTGGATGGCGCGGATGGTCTTGCCGCCCGGGCCAATCAGGAGACCGATCTTCTGCGGATCGATCCGCGTCCGCAGGAGACGCGGCGCCCACGGCGAGATCTCCGGACGCGGCCGGCGGATCGCCGAGAGCATCGTCCGCAGGATCTCGAGGCGGGCCTCCCGCGACTGCCGCAGCGTGGCCTCGATGATCGCCGGCGAGATGCCGTTGATCTTGAGGTCGAGCTGGATGCCGGTGATGCCGTTCTGGGAGCCGGCGATCTTGAAGTCCATGTCGCCGTAGTGGTCTTCGTCACCGATGATGTCGGTGAGGAGCACCCAGTGCTGCTCGCTCTGCTTCACGAGGCCGACCGAGATGCCGGCGACCGGGTGCGAGATCGGCACGCCTGCGGCCATCAGGCCGAGGGTCGCGGCACAGACGCTCGCCATCGAGCTTGAGCCGTTTGACTCGAGGATGTCGGAGATCACGCGGATCGTGTACGGGAACACGTCCGGATCGGGCAGCACCGGCTTCACGCTCCGCTCGGCCAGCGCACCGTGGCCAAGCTCACGACGGCCGGGGCCGCGAATCGGACGCACCTCGCCCACCGAGAAGGAGGGGAAGTAGTAGTCGAGCATGAACTTCTTCGAATACTCGTCGATCAGGCCGTCGATCCGCTGCTCGTCCCTGCCGGTGCCGAGCGTGATGGTCACGAGCGACTGCGTCTCGCCGCGCTGGAAGAGCGCCGAGCCGTGCACCCGGGGGAGCAGATCGACCTCGCAGTGCAGCGCCCGGAGCGACTTGTGGTCGCGGCCGTCAGGACGCTTGCCCTCGAGGATCAGTTCGCGGACGGCCCGCTCCTCGAGACCATGCCAGACGTGCGAGAAGTCGGCATCGCTGATGCCGCCGGCCTCGCCGGGCTTGAAGCCGAAGGCCGGCTCCGACGGAGCCACGGCCGCCTTGGCCTTCTCCTTGAGCGCCTTCACGGCCTGGCCGCGTTCCTGCTTGCCCATGATCGCCTTGGCGGCCTTGAGCTCGCCGAGGTAGTCGCGGGTGAGGCGGTCACGCAGCGCCGAGTAGTCGGCGAGGACGTATTCCTTCTTCGGCTTGCCCGCCGTGCGGATGAGTTCCTCCTGCATCTCGCAGATCACGCGGATGATGCGGTGGGCCTCCTCCAGCGCCTGGAGCATCCGGTCTTCGGGCATTTCGCGGGCGAAGCCCTCGATCATGAGGACGGCCGTGGGACTGCCGGAGACGATCAGATCGAGGTCGCTCTCTTCGAGCTGGTCGATCGTGGGGAACGGCACGAACCGGCCGTCGACCTGAGCCAGGCGAACGCTGCCGAGGGGACCCTGGAAGGGGAGCGGGGAGATGCACAGCGCCGCCGAAGCGCCGATCATCGCCAGCACATCGGGGTCGTTCTGACGGTCGCTGGCCAGCACGTTGGCCTGCACCTGGACCTCGTCGTAGAAGCCCTCAGGGAAGAGCGGCCGAATCGGCCGGTCCATGAGGCGGGCGGTGAGCGTCTCCTTCAGGGTCGGTCGTCCCTCGCGCTTGAGGAAGCCGCCCGGAAACTTGCCGGCAGCAGCAACCCGCTCGCGGTAGTCGCAGGTGAGGGGGAAGAAGTCGATGCCGGGGCGGGGCGCTCCAGTGGCCGAGGCCACGAGCACGACCGTCTCTCCGTAGCTGACGAGCACGCTGCCCGCCGCCTGCTTGGCCAAAAAGCCCGTCTCGATTGCGAGCACATGGTCGCCGATCTGCCGTTCAACACGCTGCTTCACGTTTGCATTCCTTCTTGCTATGCCCGGCTGCCCCGCGACCGATGGATCGCATGAGGGGAACCGTGCCGTCTGGTGATTGAACCCGTTGTTCCGTTTCCCACGGGACGCACCGAAGCGTCCGCGCGGAATCCGTCCCCAAGGCCCTCGGCGGACGCGGACACGATGCCCTGCGACCGTCGGATGGACCGACCCAATCAACGCCAGCCGTGACCGCCCCGGCAAACCGGGACGGATCCGCTACTTGCGGATCTCCAGGCGGCGGATGATGTCAAGATACCTCTGCGGAGCAATCCGCTTGAGGTAGTCGAGAAGTCTGCGTCGACGACTCACCATCATGAGCAGACCCCGCCGACTGGCGAAGTCCTTGGTGTGCTTCTTGAAGTGATCCGTCAGGTGCGAGATCCGCCCCGTTAGAAGGGCGATTTGGATCTCAGCCGAGCCGGTATCAGCGGTTCCCCGCTGGTTGGCACCGATCAGCTCTTTTTTGCGTTCTTTCGTGAGCGACATCAGCCGTCATCCACCCGCCGCGGGTGGCATTGATTGTGTAGGTGTTGGATTCAGCCGCGGATTCTA
>QWPO01000190.1 GCA_003669255.1 Planctomycetota bacterium
TCCTGCAGGAACTCGAAGATCAGGCGCGGGAGATGGCCGACATGGTCGAAGCCCGGTTCACCGCCGAGGGGCTCTGACGCGTTTCTTGGGCTTCGCGGCTCCCGCGGCCACGAGTTGCTCCTTCTCCGCACGCCGGAGTTGCTTGATCGCCGCTTCACGGCGGAGCGCCCGCGATTTGTCGGGCTGCCGCTCGGAGTAGGCGAGTGCCACGGGAAGCCGGCTCCGCGTGTAGCGGGAGGCCTTGCCGGCTGCGTGGGCTTTGAGCCGCTTGTCGAGATCGTTGGTGATGCCGGTGTAGAGCGAGCCGTCGCCGCACCGCAGCAGGTAGACCAGCCAGCGCGGGGGAGGGGAGGGGGAGGTGCGAGGCATGGGAGGCATCGCCCTTCTGCTCAGAGAGCAAACGCCAGCCAGATCGCCGCCACGAGGCAGACGACCGCCGTGACGATCACCCACAGAGGCTTTGAGCCGCGGGCGAAGTCTTGCTCCGACAGGTATTGCTCGCAGTAGGGGCAGCGGGGCGTGTCTTCGAGAATCTGCCGCTTGCAGAACGGGCAGGGCACCGTCACCTCGTCGTCGGAATCGTCATCCGCACCGTCGAAATCAGCATCGCTGTCGAGGTCGGAATCGTCCTCCCAGTCGTCGTCTTCTTCTTCGTCGCTGCGATAGGGCATGGTGTTAGTCCGCGGAGCGGTGTTCGGGGTGTCGCGGCATGATACGTTGTTAGCCCGGAGGTGATCGATGCGGCAGATGCGGCTCTTTGTGGCGGTGGACGTTTCGGCGGAGGTGACCGCCCGGGCGGCCCGGATCATCGACCGGCTGCGCGAGGCGGGCATCGAGGCCGCGTGGGTGGCACGGGAGCAGATGCACCTCACGCTGCATTTTTTGGGCGACGATGTGGACGACGCCGATCTGCACCGGATCTGCCTGGCGATCGACGAGGCGGCCGCGACGGTGCCGCCGTTTCGGCTCGACTTCGGAGGGGTCGGAGTGTTTCCCGACGCGGCACGACCGCGGGTGGCGTGGCTCGGCGTTCATGAGGGGGCCGCGGAGCTTGGCCGGCTGCACGCCGCCCTCGCAGAGCGACTCACGCCGCTCGGGTTTCCCCCGGAGGCGCGGGTCTACCGGCCGCACCTCACGCTCGGCCGGTTTCGCGGCGGCCGGGGCAGCGCGGGCGCCGGGAGCGATCGCCTGGTTGCGGCGCTCGAGGCGTGCCGCGATGCCGACGGTGGCTCCGCGAGCGTGCAGCGGGTATGCCTCTACGAGAGCCGGCTCGCCCGCGAGGGAGCGGAGCACGACCGGCTGCACGCGGCACCGCTCCGCGGGTGATCAACCGTCGATTCAAGCGGGCTCAGCGTCGGACCTCGAGCACGCCCACGGCGAGCCGGCCGTCGCTGACCCAGGGATCGCCTCCGCCATTCACGCCCTGGCGCTCGGGGTGGAATCGGTCCACCCAGTAGTAGCCGTCGAGCGCACCCGACCGCGCCGTGTCGCCCACGAGTTTGTTGCGCTCGTTGTCTACCTCCGGCGAGATCTTGTGTGTCACGCCCCCGGTCGTGCGGCTGATCTCCACCCGCTCGTCGAAGGTGGCAGCGCCGAGCCAGAGCGGCTCGCCGGCGGCATCGACCTCCTGCGACCGCCAGAAGCGGACGTGATGCCGTTGCTTCGGGCTGTCGCCCACCGGCTGCTCGTAGGCGAGATCCTCCCGCCGGCCCCAGAGAAAGAGGTCGCTCACGGGGGCATGGTCGTAGGGCTTCTTCAGGACGACATCGGCCGCGATCCGCATCGATGATTTCAGCGTGATCGGGTCGGCCGCATACCAGCGGGCCGCGGCGAGCGCCCGGTGGATCTCCTCCTCGGTGCCAACAAAGGCGATGTTCACGGGGTCGCCGCGTCGCCCTTGCTTCGTGACGGTGTGTCGTGGGGCCCGGGCGAGTGCGGGGTGGCCTTGGACTGTAGCGGTGGGCTCTTGGCCGCGGGCCGGGAGCCAGCACGTGGTCGCGATCACAGCGGCGAAGATCAGCAGACGCTTCGAGATCGATGCAGGCATGAGGGCGGCCTCCTCGTGTGGGGCGGCGGACGATAGCGGGCCGGGCGACGCGGCTCAAGGTGGGTCGGCCATGGAAACGGGGTGTCTGGTGGCCAGTTGCGGCATCCGGGGCCACCCGTGGCGTCAGCCTGCATGGATGCTTGCCTCGATGGCCGGGCGACCGAACGGTTTGGCGATTGATGGCGCCGGCGGGATCTGGCGCGTTCCCCGAGCAGGGAATGCTCATTGCAGCCCGCCAGGTGCCACCATGGTCGTGACGTTCACGAAGCAAGAGCTCCCGTCCGCCGTGGCCGCGGCTCCAACGCCGGTCCGTTTCCTTTCGGAGCCGCTCGACTGGCTCGTACTCTCGGCCGACCGGTTCACCCGCGACCTCGTGCTCGGGGCGGTGCTCCGCAACGGCCACAACGGTCAGGCCCAATCCGCCAGTTCGTCGCCGGCTATCGCGGTTGCGGCCTCCCGATACCGCTGCACGTTTATCGACCTTGTCTATCCCGGGGGCCGTATGGCCGACCTCGATCGCTGGACGTCGCTGTTGCGGCTGCACTCGTCGCGACTCGTGGTGCGCGGCGGCGACGACAACCTTGCTGACGAACGCTGGGCCCGCAATGCAGGAGCGGCGATCTATCTTCCCGGACAGCTCGCCAAGGGCTGCCTGGAACGCCTTCTCGACGGGCTCTGCTCCTGACCGCCCGGCACGTTGGACGGATCACTCGGACAATGGACGAGCCCATGCCGCAGTCGGTATCCTTGGCCCTCATGGACGCATACATGCTGGCGGCGATTGAAGAGGCGGAGCAGGGGGTTGCCGAGGGCGGCATTCCGATCGGCTCCGTGGTGGTGCGGGATGGGATGATCGTGGGCCGCGGGCACAACCGCCGCGTGCAGCAGGGCAGCACGATCCTGCACGGCGAGATGGATGCGCTGGAGCGGGCGGGTCGGCAGTCGGCCAGCTTCTACCGCGAGTGCACGCTCTACACCACGCTCTCTCCCTGCCCGATGTGCAGCGGCGCGATCCTGCTTTACGGGATTCCCCGGGTGGTGATCGGCGAGAACCGGTCATTCATGGGGGAGGAAAAGTTGCTGGCGGAGCGGGGCGTCAAGCTCACGGTGCTCCAGGATGAGCGGTGCATCGCGCTGATGCGGGACTTCATGCAAAAACACCCCCAGCTCTGGGCAGAGGACATCGGCGAGTGAATCCCCCTCGCCGGTGGCTGCGGAGCGACTATCTTTCTGCCGCGATGACACCCGTCTCAGAACCCACCCCCACGCCGATCTGGATGCACCGCTGGCTCGTGGCCGCGGGCATCTACAACCTCATCTGGGGCGCGGTCACCGTGCTCTATCCTCCGTGGCTCTTCGACCTCACCGGCCTCGAACAGCCAAACTATCCGTTCATCTGGCAGTGCGTGGGGATGATCGTAGGGGTCTATGGCATCGGCTACCTCGCCGCTGCCTCCGACCCGGTGAGGCACTGGCCGATCGTGCTCGTGGGTTTTCTGGGAAAGATCTTCGGCCCGCTCGGGTATGCGATGGGCGTGATGCGTGGCGATGTGCCGCCGGCCTTTGGCTGGACGCTGCCGACCAACGACCTGCTCTGGTGGATTCCCTTCGGGATGATCCTCCTTCACGCCTGGCGGCAGCACCGCAACGAGGCGGGCGTTCGGCATGAATGACTCCATCGCCGGCGTGCCGCTCGTGGAATTGATCCTCGTGGCGCAGGCCGTTGCGTCGGGGGCGATGTGCGGCCTCATTTGGTTCGTGCAGGTCGTGCACTACCCGCTGTTCGCCACGATCACCGGCGCAGGGTCGCGGGAGCATGCGATCGAGAACCAGCGTCGCACCAGCCCCGTGGTGATTCCGTTCATGGCGGTGGAACTCGCGACGGCGGTGGCGGTGGCGGCTTGGCCACCGGCGGGCGTCGGCCGCGGCGCGGCCTTGGTGGGGCTGGCGCTCATCGCGGTGATCTGGCTCTCCACGTTCTTCGTGCAGGTGCCGTTGCATGGCCGGCTCGCTCGCGACGGCCACTCGGCGGCCGTGGTGGATTCCCTCGTGCGGAGCAACTGGATTCGCACCATCGCCTGGACCGCCCGGGCGATCCTGGCCGCCTGGATGCTCCGCGTCGCGGTAACCTGTCCAAGCCCAACGCCGTGAGGCGTGGGACGGTGCCAGGAGAGACGCGGCCCAGCGTGGCCGCGCCCGAGGCCTTACGGCCTTCGGCTTTCACGGGCCGGCAACAGCGGCGGGCCGCAGTCCGCTCGTGCCGAAGATCCGGAAGCAGAGGCCGAGCAGTGCCGGCACGAGCACGAGCGTGACGATCGTCGAGAAGAGCATGCCACCGAGCAGCACCGCGCCCAGGCCGCGGTAGAGCTCGCTTCCCGCTCCGGGAAAGAGCACGAGGGGCAGCAGGCCGAGCACCGTGGTGAGCGTGGTCATGAAGATCGGCCGCACCCGGCTGCGGACTGCCTCCAGGATCGCCTCGGTCGGCTCCGTGTCGGTCTCGCGGACGAGTTGCAGCGCCCGCTCCACGATCAGAATCGGATTGTTGACCACGGTGCCGATCAGGATCACGAAGCCGAGCATCGTGAGCACGTCGAGCGGCTGGAAGATACCGAACGACGCTCCCAGCCAGTTGAGCAGCCAGAGGCCGAGCAGGCCGCCGACGCTGCCCACCGGCACCGAGGCGATGACGACGGCCGGATAGAGCCACGATTCGAAGAGCGCCGCCATCAGGAGGTAGGTGATCACGCCGGCGATCACGAGGTTGAACCACAGCGATTTCCAGGTGGCCACGAGCTTGTCGGTGGTGCCGCCGAGCGTGATTCGGTAGCCGCCGTCGAGCGCGCCAGACTCTTCGAGCGGCTTCACGATCATCGACTGGATCCGCTCCTGGGCCTCCTCGAGCGGCATCTTTGCCGGCGGCGAAACCTGGACGGTGATCGCCCGCTCCCGCTCGCGGTGGAGGATCTGCTCGGGGCCGCTGGAGAACTCGCGAACCTCCGCCACCGCTTCGAGTGGCACGAGCTGGCCGCCCGGCGTGACCACCGGGAGCGTGCGCAGGTCCTGCGTCCGTTGCACGAACCGGTCGTCTCCCTTGATCACGAGGTCGATCCGGTCGTTGTCGAGGAAGTAGTCGGTGGCGTAGCCGCCGTCCACGAGGCAGTCGACGATGTAGCCGAGCTGATGGGCGTCGAGCCGCATGTCGGCCGCCTGCTCGAGCCGCGGCACGAGCTGAATCTCGGGGCTGGAGAGGTCGAGCGACGGCTTGGGCAGGTTTTGGCTGCCGGGCGTGGCTTCGGGGAGCTTCCCCATGACCTGCACGCCGAGCTTGACGAGCTTCGCGAGATCCGGGCCGGTGATCTCGATGTCGATGGTGCGGCCGGCGCCGATGCCGTTTTCAAACAGGCTCGACTGCTTGGCCACCGCGAACGTGCCGGGCAGGTCGGCCGCGATCCGGCGGACGAGCGGCACGAGCTTCGCGGCCTCGAGTGGGTCGAGCGAACGCAGACCGATGAACACGCTCTTGCCGCGGGCCACAAAGAAGCAGTCGGCGACCACCGGGGCGTCGAGGGCCTTCGCTTCGGGCGTGCCTGGATCGACGTCCCAGTAGGGGATCAGACGTTCCTCGACGCGGTCGCCCATTCGCAGGAGTTCATTGATGTTGTAGCCCGGCGGCGGCAGCAGGATGCCGAACACGAGATTGCGGTTACCTTCGGGGAGGTATTCGACCTTCGGCATCAGCAGCCAGGTGGCCACTGCCGCTGCGGCGACGATCGCCGCCGAGGCGATCGCCGCTCGGGGCGCGCTGGCGAGCAGAAAGCGGTTGATGCCGGTGACCACGCCCATGAAGGCGGCGCCGAACCGCGTGAGCACGTCGCCCCGCGAGGCCGTGGTGCCTGCCGTATCACCGGCCCCCGTCACAACCGTGGCGGCGGCGCGGGCGTGGCGGCTCTGGAGGAGCAGGGCGGCAGCAGCGGGCACGACGAGCCCGGAAACGGCGATCGAGAGCCCGACCGCGGCCGCGATCGCCAGGGCAATGTCGCCGAAGAGCTGGCCCACCTCCCCCTCCACGAAGAGCACAGGCAGGAACACGGCGACGTTGGTGAGCGTGCTTGCCAGGATCGCCCCCCACACCTCCTGGGTGCCCTTGACGGCCGCGTCCTTCGGCGACTCGCCGGCGCTCCAGTGGACGAAGATGTTTTCGAGCACGACCACTGAGTTGTCGATCAGCATGCCCACGGCGAAGGCGATGCCCGCGAGGCTGATCACGTTGAGCGTGCGGTCGAAGGCGGCGAGGGCGAGGAAGGTGCCCATCACGCTCACCGGGATCGACATCGCCACGATCAGCGTGGAGCGGATGTTTCTCAGGAAGAGGAGCAGCGTGCCGAGCGTGAGCAGGCCGCCCACGAGGATGTTGTCTTTCACGAGTCCGATGGCGGAGTCGATGTAGTCGGTCTCGTCGTAGACGAGCGAGAGCGAGAGTCCCTTGGGCTTGAGCTGTTCGTCGATCCGGCTCGCCGTGTCGCGGAGCCGCTGCATCACGTCGAGCACGTTGGCCCCCAACTCGCGGGTGACGCGGATGGCGATGTTGCGGGCCCCGAACCGCCGGACGATGCCGTCGGGCTTCTTGGTGCCGAGGCGGGCCTTGGCCACGTCGCGGACGTAGACGGGCTTGCCGTCGCGGCGCGTGATGATCACGCCCTCGACCTGCTCCGGAGAGCGGAACTGGCCGAGCGTGCGGACCACATACCGCCGCTTGCCCTCCCAGAGGTCGCCACCCGACGTGTCCTGATTCTGGTTGGCGAGGGCGAGCCGGAGGTCTTCGATCGTGAGGTTGCGGGCGGCGAGCAGCTGCGGATCGACGATCACCTGGAGCTCGTCCTCGCGGCCGCCCACGAGGTCGGCGCTCGAGACGCCGTCCACCCGCTCGAGCCGGCTCTCGATGTCGTCCTCGGCCATGCGGCGGACCGCCTCGACGTCGATGGCGGGCGGGGCGAGTGCGGCGAGTTCGGGGTGCGCGGCGGCGAGCTTCCGGATCCGGAACATCGCCAGGTCGGGCGAGCGGGCCTTGAGCACGCGATCGAGGTCGGCCGCGAGAGCCGGATGATCGGCCTTGGCCTTCTCGATGGCAGCCGTTTCGGGAGCGGCCTGCCCGAGGATGAACCAGGCGACGGGGCGATCGTTGGCACTCGAGGTCCTGATCACAGGGCGGTCGGCGTCGATCGGCCAGTCGCGAACCTGCTGCACCCGCGTGTTCACCTTCACGAGTGCCTGCGACATGTCGGTGCCGACGGCAAACTCCAGCTCCACCGTGCCGGCCGAACTTGCCGAGTCGCTCGAGAGCTTGACGAGCCCCTCGACGCTGCGGAGTTGCTCCTCGAGCGGCTGGACCAGCTCCCGCTCGATTTCCTGCGGGCTCGCGCCCCGCCATTGGCAGTCGACGGTGATCGTGGGGATCTGGACTTCCGGCGTGAGCTGCACCGGCATCGAGAGAATCGAGAGCACGCCGAAGAGCGTCACCAGGATCACGCCCACCGCGACCTTCACGGGGCTTGTGACGCAAGACTCGATGAGGTTCATGGAACTGACCGCCGGTTCAAGGCTGGCACGGCGCGTGGTGGCGAATCACTCGGTCGGTGGCGTGAAGGTGACCTGCATGCCGGGCCGCAGCCGTTCGTTGCCGCGGACGACGACGAGCGCGCCCGGTTCGAGCGTGCCCCGCACCGCGACATAGCCCTCGACCGCGGCTCCGAGTGCTACCTCAACGGGCCGCACCACGCCCGTGGTGGGGCTCGACGGATCGATGCAGAACACGAGCGGCTTCGCGCCTCCGAGAACGAGCGCATCCTTGGGCACGACGGTGACCTCGCCGGCGGCCCCGACGGGCAGCCAGGCCCGCGCCAGCATGCCTCCCTTGATGGTCGGCACGCCATCCACGATCCGGTTTTCCAGCCGGATTCGTACTGGAAAACTCCGGCTCAGGAGATCGGCCTGGGGTACGACCCTCGCGACGGTTCCGATCCACGCCTGATCGGCCGCGGCGTCGAACTCCAGTCGCACGTGGGCGCCCTCGCGAAGCGCGGCCAGCGACGACTCGGGCACCTGGGCTTCGATCTCGAGGGTGTCGAGTTCCGCGATCCTCGCGATCAGTCCTCCGCGGGCCACCCACTGTCCTTTTTCGGTAAACCGCTCGACCACCCAGCCACTGAAGGGCGCGCGGATCGTGTGCTTGGCGAGTTGGTCGTCGATCCGCTGCACTTCGGCCTCTTGGACGGCAGCGGCGGCGGCTGCCTGCGCGATCTGTTCCTTGCGTGGGCCGGTCTCGACGAGTTCGAGGGCTGCGCGACTGCCGCGGAGTTGGGCTTCGACTGCCCGCAGCTCCGTTTGAGCATCGTTCAGCTCATCGGCCGTGCTCGTGCCCCGCTCGGCGAGCCTGCCCAGCCGAGCGAGTCGATCTTTCGCGTAGGAAAGCCGGGCCTCGAAGCCGGCGACTGCGGCGCGAGCCTGCTCGATTTCCTCCGGCCGCGAGCCGGCCTGAAGTTCGCCGAGCACCTGGCGGCGGCGGTCGAGTTCGGCGGTGGCGCCAGCCCGTTCGATCTCCAGCAAGCCCCGCAAAAGCTGGGCGATCGGCTCGTTTTCGGCCACGTGTTGGCCATCAACGATCGGAAGTTCGGTCAGGCGACCGTCAACGGCACTGCCGACATCGCTCGTTCGGGCTGGCAGCACGGTGCCCACGAAAGGCTGGCCGGAGGCCGTTTTCATCGTGGAAACAAGGGCCGCCGCGACGGGAACGGCCGGTGGCGCAGGGGGCTGCGACCATGCGAAACGGGCCGCCAAGAAGGCCATCGCGGCCGCCGCCAGTGCCGAACCTCTCCGCCCGCCGATGCGTATCATAAAATCGGTTATACCCTCGCTTCGGCGGCCGAAATTGGTCGGATTGCCCGGATTTTTCCGGGCGCTTGACGGTCGAATGGTCCGCCGCTAAGTTTTGGGTCTGTCGCGGCCGATCCCACTTATCCCGGGTTCGGTTCCCGCATACGGGCCGGCAATGGCTTCGTCCATCGCTGGCTCGTTCTCGTTCGTTGACAATTTGGTCGTGGTAATTGGCATCTTGAAAAGAATGCTGAAGGGGGGCCGTCTCAAGCGGCTCTCTGAAAGCGTTCTCCCAAGGCCCAGGGGAGTCGTGTGCGGCGCAAGTCGTAGGCGGCATCCCTGGAAAAAGAGCGAGAAATAATCGTAGATCCGAACCGAGCAGGGCTTCTTCATTCTTCGGACTGAAGAGCCAGGCAATCAGATGGTTCGGCGATAGCTCATCCGAGTCAGGCTCGCTTGCGAGCATTCGATTCGGGTGGTCAAGCTAGAAAGGGCACATGGGGGATGACTAGGCATCAGAAGGCTGTGAAGGGCGCGGAAGACTGCGATAAGCCCGGGGTAACCGTCAAACAGGTGATGATCCCGGGATTCCTGAACAAGCTGCAACTGAATTCATAGGTTGCAGCGGCTAACGCGGAGAACTGAAACATCTCAGTACCCGCAGGAAAATAAAGAAAACTCGATTTCCTCAGTAGCGGCGAGCGAAAGGGAAATAGCCCAAACCGAGGTGGTTTCCACTTCGGGGTTGTAGGGCCCCCGAGGAGTTACAAACAACAGGCTAGCGGAACGACTTGGAAAGGTCGTCCACAGAGGGTGACAGACCCGTACGCGAAAGCTGAGTTGCTCCATTGAGGGGGTACCCTGAGTAGGTCGAGCCACGTGGAATCTCGACTGAATCTACGGGGACCATCCCGTAAGGCTAAATACTCTCTGATGACCGATAGTGAACTAGTAGCGCGAGCGAAAGTTGAGAAGAACCCCTGTTAGGGGAGGAATGTGAACCTGAAACCATGTGCCTACAAGCGGTCGGAGCGCTATGGCGGAAACGCAATGCGTGACGGCGTGCCTTTTGCATAATGATCCGGCGAGTTACCGTCAGCGGCTCGGTTAAGGACCTCAGGTCCGTAGCCAAAGGGAAACCGAGTCTGAATAGGGCGACTAATTGGTCGCTGGTGGTAGACGCGAAACTGCACGAACTACCCATGAGCAGGTTGAACCGCGGGTCAAA
>QWPO01000192.1 GCA_003669255.1 Planctomycetota bacterium
CCGAGATCGCGAACGATCACAAACACCGTCTCGCCGTCGACCACCTGCTCGTCGAGCCGCCGCTTCACCTCGGCTGCCAGCCGCTCCACGGCCTCGCCGACACCGAACCGGCCGACCACCTCCACCTCATGGGGCAGGTGGGCCGCGGCCCGCGAGATCAGGATGTCGGGCTTCTCCTCGGCGATGGCCGGCTCGAGAAGAACGAACCGCCCCGGCTTCCCCAGGGCGCCGCCCGGGTGCGGATCAAATCCGGCGGCGAGGCTGACCATCGACATGGCGAGGATCGCCGCCCCGAGATCGTCTCGCTGGCCGACGATGAGCATGTTGGCGCCCCCCTGGCGGCGGAAGATCGCGGCGGTGGGATCCTTGATCGCGATCGCATCGCCCATCCAGGCGAGCGGCGCCACGAGATCCGCGCCGTGGACGGAACCAGACCCGAGGAGTTCGGTGAGCAGCGGGTTGAGAGCTGGGTCGGCCGCCTGGTTGCCGTCGAAGACGATCCGGTCGAGGTGTGGAATGTCGGTTCGCCGGTCGGCGAGCTTGCGGAGCGCGCCGAGAAACTGCTCCCGCTGCTCGTCGGTGAGAAACACGACCTGGAACGGGTTGTTACCCTCGACCATGCCGTTGGCGTCGTTATAGATCGCCTCACCGGGGCGGGTGAGCAACCGTGCCGCCGTGTTGTCCTCGGAGAGGATCAGGCTCGAGTCGGCCTCGTTGCACTGCAGAGCGATGCGGATCGCCATCTGCCCCATCGTGGCGCGGGGGAGACTGTAGGAACCACCGAGCGTCTGCGAGCCGAGCAAGACGTGGATGCCGAAGGCACGGCCCTGACGCACAAGACGGTCGAGGATCAGCGAGGCGTCTTGGGCGATTTTGTCGTCCTCGACGAAGATTTCCTGAAACTCGTCGATGATCAGCAGGATCCGCGGCATCGGGTCGGGATGGCCTGTCTGGCGAAATCCGCCGACGTTCTGCACGGAGAGTTCACGGAACAGGTCGCCACGCCGCTTGAGCTCGCGATCGAGCTGCTCCATTACGGAGAGGCCGAACTCGCGTTCGCTCTCGATGGCGATCACGCGGGCATGCGGCAAGGCGTAGTGATCGTAGAGTTTGAACTCCACGCCCTTCTTGAAGTCGATGAGGTAGAACTGAATCTCGTTGGGGCTGTACTGCAGCGCGAGGCTCGTGATCATCGCGTGCATGAGCGTGGATTTGCCCGAGCCCGTCTTGCCCGCGATCAGGCAGTGCTGGCTCGTGCCCTTGCCCAGCTTCAGGAACTGCAGTTTCTTAGCGCCGGCAGGGCCGAGCGGGGCCAGGACCTCCTCTGCGGTGCTGCCCTTCCACCACTGGTCTTCCGCCGGAGCCACGCGGTCGAACGGCACGATCACCCGCTTTGCCGACTTGGCCGCCTTGCCGACCCGCTGAATGATCCGCGTGAACACCTCGTCCGACGGCGCCTGCTCCACCGTGAGCGGCCATTTCGACCACTCGGGATCCTTCCAGGTGTAGGTGCCGTCCTTGAGGGTCAGCACGGTGCAGTGCTGCTCGACGTCCGCCAGCGAGAAGCCCGACGGCATCTGCTGCGAGGGATCGATGGAGAGGATCACGTAGACGCCGCACCGCGCCCCCGAAGATGCGATGCTCGCCAGCCGACGCGCGCTCGTCTCGTTGAAGTTGGCCGGGAAGTTGGCGACGGCGACGAAGCGATACGGTTCCGGAACCTCCGCGTCGGCGTTGTACGCACCGATCGACTCGTATTCGTTGCGGAGGTACTTCTGGATCACAACTTCCATCTGCTCGGTGATGTCGGCCAGCTTTTGCTCGATCAGCTGCGGTTCCGTCCAGATGCGGCTGGTGACGAGGAGTTCGTCGTAGTCGGCGAGATGCATGAAACCGGCAAACTGTTTGCCGAGGCCGAGCGGATCGACGATGGTGAATCTGGTCTGACCGGCAGGAAGACCCGTGGCGATGCGCAGCATCATCGCCTGCATCATCGCCGATGCCGTTTCCTTCTCCTCGGCCGACGTTTTGATCAGGAGGGATGAGGCGACCGGCCACGCGACGGTGGCGGGCTGTTTCCACGAAATCGGCCCGAAGCTGTTGAGCGCATCGACGGCGGACACGCCCCCCGGCACTCGCTCCAGAGAGAGCGACAGGTGGCCGAACCGGATGCCGGGCGGCGGATCGACCGGAAGCGCCACCCCATCGTCGGCGAGGTCGTTCCAATCGCGAAACGCCGCCGCGTCGATCCGCGCGGCCTCGTTGCACACCGCTGCGGTCGACTCTCGGGCCCCGCGCCAGGCCTCCGTCATCGCCTGCCAGTCGGTGTCGCGCTGCCGGGTGGCGGCTGCGAGCTGCTCATCGCGCGTTCGCTCGATGCGTTGGATGTGGCTTTCGAGCGACTGCTGGAGCGCCGTCACCTGCGGTGGATACTTCTGCTCTGCGTCGGCGAGTTCGCTGGCCACCTTGGCCGCCACCTTCACGGCGACGTCATCGCACTTCTTCGCCAGATCCCGCAGGGAGGCATCCCGCTGGGCGGTGGCCTCCTCGAGTTTGCGGGCGAGCTGAGCCTTGCGCGCGGTGTCTTCCTCGCGAAGCTTCGCCTCCAGACGGGTCTTGAGATCCGCGCATTTCGTGGTGATCCACGTTCGCGCCTCCTGCTCAAGCGACTTCGCCTGGCTCACTGCGGCGAGCAACTCCTGCTGTCGCGTTGCGAGGCCCGTGCGGATGGCGGCCTTGTTGCCGCTGAACAGTCCGCCAAGGCCTCCGGCGAGGGCCTGCTTGGCTGCGGAGTCGTTGAGGATCTCCCCGGCGAGCGTCGCCACGGCGGTGGCGGCCCCGGTGATGCGTTCAACGGGTGATCCCTGCGCCGCGCTGGCCGGCGATGCCGGTTCGGTGGGCGTTTTCACCCCCCAGGCGGCGAGCTGCTTCGCAACCGCGGCTGCGTCCTTGTCGAGCTGGGCCAGGGCCGCCGAGACCTTCTGGTCGTACGCCTTGGCAGCCTGCTGCGGCTCCAAGGACTTGGACTTGCTGACCTCCTTGAAGCGAACCTGCTCGAAGAGCTCCTCTTCCTTGAGTTCCGCGACCGTCTCCTCGTACTTCCTCGTCAGTTCCCGACTCTTCGCCTTGCGATGCTCGTCGATCTTCGCCTGCTCGCCGGCCCGCCACTGCTCGACCTTCCGCTTGTGCTCCTCGTGCTTCTGGCGGGCAGCCGCGATCTCGGCGGCGTGCTTCTGCTGGGTGTCAGCCAGTTCGCGCTCGGCAGTCTGTCGGGTCGCACTCGTTGCCGAGTCGTAGGCGTCGGTGATCGCCGCCTCCAACTTGGAGCGGCTGCCGGCCTCCCGGCGCAGGATCAGCATCTGCTCCCGGAGCACGTCGGGATGGTATGCCGAGCGGGCGGGCTCGGTCGCGGGACTTGTGTCGGCAGACGGCGATTCGGCTTCGTTCATGCTCACCCGGGAGCCTCATGGTTGCGGAAGAATGGGGGGTGGGACGCTGGACGGCGGCTACATGCCGTCGGTGTCGCTCACGTCGCGGATCGCGCGGTCAAGAACCTCCGCGAGCCGGCCGAGGGCGTCGAGCGTCTCCTTGACGCTCGGCGTGAGCGGGTCGATGTGGTCCTTGTGGAAGGCCTTGGCCCGGACGTCGTGCCAACCCTCGGTGGCAATGTCCCACTTGATATTCAACTGCTTGAGCGCGTTGGCGAGTTTCGATGCGCCGCTGGACAGGTCGCCCACTCTCATGACGGCTGTCCTCCAGCGGCTGGTGGCTGCTGCACGATCGTCGGCTTCGCCGCCTGTGCCTCGTCGATCTGGCGGGTCACGCTCTGGCCGCCTGAGCCAGCCGCGGCGCCGGCGTCGCCAGTGGGCGAAGCGACCTGCCGGTAGGCGTCGAGGGCCTTGAGCATCTTCTCCAACACGGCCATCGACCGCGGACAGTCGACGTCGACCACCTCGCGAAACCGCACGAGCCGCACGCAGGTCTCGCGGAACTGCTGCTGAACCAAGGGTGTCCAGCGGCGGACCGCCTCGGCCTTCTGCTCGGCCCGGGCGAGCCGCTGCTTGGCCTTCTCCAGCGCCTTCTTCTCCTCGATGCACGAGGGCTGGTTGTTGCCGACCTTCTTGAACGCCTTGCAGTACTCCAGATCCTTGACCGCCTTGTTGACCAGCTCGGTCATCCGGCGAACCTCGGCCTTCCAGTAGCCGGCCTGATCGACACAGATCCAGTCGACGGCCCGTTGCCCCTGCATCTCGCACTCCGAGACGGCCTGGCCCGACTCGTGGGCGAACGACGCGAACGCCGCCTTCATGAAGGCGAGCGTATCGATCGATTTGACGTCTGCCTGCGTCGACATGCGGTTGCTCGTGCGGAAGCCGGGGCGGGGAGGACGGGTCGTCAGCGCTGCTGGAGGTATTCCTCGACCCGCTCGGCTTTGCGGATCAGGTAGGGCACGTACTCGCTCGTCGACTCGGCAAACCGCTTGAACGTGCTCAGCTGTGCCTCGAACTCCTCGGCAAACTTCTGCTGCTCTTGGTCGCGCCATGTGGAACTGAGGCCGGCCAGCTGCCGCTGCACCATCTGCATCTGGGCGACGACCTCGTCGCTGAACTTTCGGAGTGCTCCGGCGAACCTGCGGAGTTCGGCCGGATCGACGATTGCCTGTCCCATGAGTGGTTTCCCCTACCTAAGGAACGCGGAGTCGAGTCTGGCTCCGCCTCTGACGTATCGTACCGCGAAACGGCTGTCGTTGGACACTCTCCCGTCCGCTGGCGATCGGCTGGGAATCCCACCGCGTGGAACGTAGACTCCGCGGCAACTCTTTCCGCCCATGTCCGGAGGTTCGTCGTGACGCAGCCCGCCCGCCCCGGTCATTCCCCGCACGCCGCCGCCCACGCGGCGGTGGAAACCGCCATCACACCCTGCACGGGCTGGCACTGCAGCCATCTCTTTTACGCCTTCGACCGCCACCGGCTGGCGGCGCTCTCGGCGGCAGGCTTGGCGGAGGGGGCAGCCCGGTTTGCGGCGGCCCTCGACCCAGCCGGTCCGGAGGCGGCGACGCGACTCCAGACGTGGATCGTGCCGGGCCACAAGGCCGACTTCGGTGTGATGGTCCTCGACCCTGATCCGCTGAAGGTGGACGCCGTCCACCAGCGGCTGCTCGCCGGCCCACTCGGCGAGGCGCTCGTGCCGACCTACTCATTTGTGGGTCTCACTGAAGTGAGCGAATACGTGCCCACGGTGGAGCAGTATGCCGAGCGGCTCGTGGCGGAGGGCGAGGTCGTCGACAGCCCTTCCTACAAGGCGAAGGTGCAGGGCTATGCCGCCCGCGAGCCGGCGATGCGCCAGGCCCGACTTGAGCCCGAACTTCCACCGTGGCCCAATGCCTGCTTCTACCCGATGAACAAGAAGCGGAAGGTCGGCGAGAACTGGTTCACACTGCCATCGGCCGAGCGGAGCCGGCTGATGGCCGAGCATGGCGCGTCGGGGATGAAGTTCGGCGGCCGGGTATCGCAGTTGATCACGGTGTCGGTCGGCCTCGATGACTGGGAGTGGGGGGTGACGCTCTGGGCCCGTCGGCCGGATTGGCTCAAAGAGATCGTCTACACGATGCGGTTCGACGAGGCGAGCGCGCGATACGCCGAGTTTGGTCCGTTTTACACGGGCTATGTCGCCACGGCCGCGCAGATCCTTGCCCACTGTCGCGTGACAACCTGACGCGGAGCAGTGGCGGTCTCTTACCGCTTCGCCGAGAGCACCAGTTCAACCTCGGTTCCCCGCGGGGGCACGCGGTCTTCGAAGACCTCGAACATCAGCGCCTCGTTGGCCTGCGAACTCTCGAGTGGCAGGTCGAGCATGGCGGTGGGGAAGTTGGAGACGCAGATCATGTCGCCACCGTCGGCCTGGTAATACTCCTGTCCATCGGCAGGGTCTTTCCAAAAGACGCTTCCCGCGAACACCCAGTCGGCGTCGAGTTGAAGCTTGGTGGTCGTTGAGCGAATGAGTTCCTGCGCGCGGCGCTGCTGGAGCCGCCCAGTTTCGTTGGTCCAGCGTACGATCACTTCGACAGCCGGGCCCTGGGCGGCGGAGTATTCCGGGTCAAACGAGACTGGGCGGCCGGGTTCGAGTCCGATCGCCAGCAGGGCAGCGTGCATGAGACGCGCCGACGCGGCGGTGGCCACGATCGCCTCGTGGTCCTTGGTGTGTCGCGGGCAGGCAAACACCTCGATCATGCCCCTGTCGAGAGCGATCGCACCACCGACGACCACCTCCTTGCGGATCGGATCAATCCAGATGTCTTCGGTGGTGGAGAGCCGCCTGAGATCCGGATGTCGGTCGGGCTCCGGCGTCGCGACCGGTGCGGAAGGCTCCTCGGCGCGGGTGGGCGTGGGCAGGATTGGGGTGGCCAGCGCCGCGGCCGCCACGAGCAGCGAAAAGGCTGCAGGGTGGCCACAATGGAAGAATCTCGACATGTGTCGCCCTCGGTGGCGGGCGGTGGCTACCGCCTTGGCCCTCCGATACGATACCGCCGTTCCGATCCGGCCGCGATGAGCGGTCCGGCACCACCCGATCGCCGCTGTCCCACGTCCATCCAGGAAGCCCATGGTTGCCACGAACGAAGGGCGGCGTTCGAGCCGCTCCGGCACGAAGAAGTCGCAGCGGGAGCCGAAGCAAGCATCACAGCCAGATGCCGGCGAGGTCTCGAACGGCATGAGCATCGCGTCTTCGAGCGTTGGCCGGGCGGGTGACGCACCGCGGATCGTCCCGCCGCGGGTGGCGGCTCGGGAGGCGGAGCGACGGATCTCGTCGCTCGCCGCCGCGGTCGACACCCTTGACAGTCGAGAGCAGCTTCGGCGACTCGCCTGTCTCGTCCGCAAGGACGGCCGGAACGCGCGGCGAATGGCATTTCTGGAAGCGGCGATCGGCGAATGCCTCGACGAGGTGTCGGGCTCGCCCGCCGGCCGCTGGACGGTCTGCGAAGCCGCGACCTGGGCTCTGGCGTGGATGGCGCGGACCAAGCGTGCCGGGGGATCAGCGGGCGGCCTCCTCGAGCGGTTGGTCGGCCAGGCGAGATCGGCCCAGGCACTGCTGGCGTCGGGTGACACCCAGCCGGCGCGGTTCGTGCTGGTGCTGGCCCACCTCTTCGCGGACGTCGAGGCCTGCCGCTGCCTGGAGGCTGGCGCTGCGGCGACGGTGGCGGCGGAAATCGAGCGGCTTGTTTCAGCCGATGGGATCCCACATCTGAACGGCTCAGGTGCGATCGTGGAGCGCGTGGTCCGATGGACGTCGGTGCGCGATATCGCCGGCGCGATCGGTGGCGGCGCGTGGTCGAAGCCAACCGAGCGGCGGTGGCGGGCGGCCGCGACCGCGGTGCTGCGGCTGCTCGGCGGCCGTGGCCGCGCGCTGTCCGGGGCTGGGCGGATGCCGGAGTCGCTCACGGCTCCGCTCCTCGACGCGTTGGCAGAGTGTGGCCGACGTCGGGCACGCACCATCAAGGCCGTCCGCGAAGACCGCACCAAGTTCGATGGGCGGGGTCTGCTCGGGAGAGACCTCCACGACGCGGCCGCCGGTGTGGCGATCATTCGCACTGGCTGGGACCGTCGCAGCGTGCGGGTGATGCTCGACTATCGTCATCCCGTGCCTCGGCTGGAGATCGCCGTCGGGGACCGGCTGCTCGTTGACGGGCCTTGGCAGTGGGAGGCCTGGGCCGATGGCCGGGCGGTGGAGCCGGAAGCCGGCTGGACGGTGTCGTGCTGGGAATCGGACCGCAAGGCGACGTGCCTCGAGATCACGGCACCACTGGGTGGCGGCCGTCAGATCGAACGGCAGGTGGTCGTGTTGCCCCGGGACGGGATCGTGCTCCTCGCCGACGCCGTCACGTCGTCGGCATCCCCGGCGGCCCTGCGGTATCGCGGCATTCTGCCGCTGGCCGCCTCGCTCGACGCGGAAGCGGCGGCGGAGACCTGTGAAGTGGTCGTTGCCGATACCCGGCCGCGGATGCTCGCGCTGCCGCTTGCCATTCCGGAGTGGCGGGCAGGTGGTGGCGGGGAGTTGCGTGCCGACTCCGGGACGCTCGTGCTCTCGCAGGCGGGATCGACCCGGCTCTACGCACCGATGTGGCTCGATTGCGATCCCCGCCGCATCGGCCGCCCGCTCACCTGGCGGCAACTCACCGTGGCCGACACGCGGATCATCCTTCCCCGCCACCAGGCTGCGGGCTTCCGGGTGCAGGCTGGTCTCGACCAGTGGCTCGTCTATCGGGCGCTCGACGCCGCCAGGAACCGCACCGTGCTCGGCTGCAACGTGTCGTGCGAGTTTCTCGTGGGGCGGGTTCGCAAGAGCGGGGAGATCGCCCGGACCCTCGAGATCCAGTGACATTTTCTGTGGACGCCTCCCAACGGGACCGTTTCCTCGCCAATCTTGCCGCGGTCCGCGACCGTCTTGCCGACGCCTGTCGCCGTGCCGGCCGGCCTGCGGATGACGTGCGGCTGATCGCCGTGACCAAGTACGTCGACACGGCCATCACGCGGCTGCTGGCCGAGTGCGACTGCCTCGACCTCGCGGAGAGCCGGCCGCAGTTGCTCTGGGAAAAGGCTGCCGCCATGAGCGACATCGATCCACCGATCCGTTGGCACGTGGTGGGGCACCTGCAGCGGAACAAGGTGCGGCGGACACTGCCAGTCGTCTCCCTGATTCACACGCTCGACAGCGAGCGGCTGCTGTCCAGCCTCGAGGCCGAGGCCGCGATCACTGGCCAGCCATGCAACGTGCTGGTGGAGGTGAACCTCTCGCCCGACGCAGCCCGTTCGGGAGCAGCCCCTGCGGACGTGCCGGCGCTGGTCGCTGCGACGGTGCGCTCTCCACATGTCCGCCTGCACGGGCTGATGGGAATGGCAAGCCACCCGGATTCGCCAGCCGCCGACGCACGCCGCGATTTTGCCAGGCTAAGAGAGCTTCGGGACCGGCTTGCGGCGGACGTGCCGGCGACGTCGCTTCGCGATCTCTCGATGGGGATGAGCGGCGACTTCGAGGCGGCGGTGCTCGAGGGCTCGACCATGGTGAGGATTGGCTCCGCCTTATTCGAGGGGCTTTGAGCGTCATCACGCGATGTTGCAGAGCGACGAGGTATCGCAAACCGTGGTGGCAGGGTAGCCTAGATGGCAGGTGATTCTGAATCACTCCCCACCGCCATGGAAACACCCGTCTCTCCCGCCGAACTGCGGCTTCACGTCGAGCGGATCGTCAGCCACGCGGAGTTCGAGGATTCGCCTCGACATCGCCACCTGCTGCGATATCTCGCGGATCATTCGATTGCGACCAGCGGGCGGAGCCTGTCGCCGCAGGCGATCGAAGCGGACGTCCTCTCCCGGAGTGCTGGTGGCCGTGGGCAAGCGGTCACGCCGGCTCTCGTGGTGGTGGCCGACGTCCGCCGCAAACTCGAGCGGTATGCGGCTGGTGCAGGACGCAGCGACACCATCCGGATCTCGATTCCCCGGGACGACTGCCGGCTCGAAGCCACGCGGCTTCCGCCGCCAAGCGTGGACCCCCTCGAGCACACGTCCGCGCCGTCCGGCGCGGATCGTTCGGGGGTGATCGTCGTGGAGTTCGACGCCGAGCCCGCCGTTCGGCATCTCGCCATGCCCCTCGCGACGGCGATCGGCGAGCGGCTTGGTGAACTCGCGAGCATCAGCGCCACCGTACGCTCGCGACGCGAGATTGCCGATCGGGGCCTGGCGATCGAGCACGCGGTGGCGGCGTGGCAGGCGGAGGCCGGCGTGCACGGGATGCTGATAGCCTTCTCGGGTGAGCAGGCTTCGGACGCGTCGCTGGGTGCCTCGGTCAGACTGCTTGGGGCCGATGGAGGCGTAGTCTGGACGCTGTGGTGCGAGCAGCCCCTGGGCATGGTCGGCACCGACGATGCCCTGCGGCTGATGGCCCGCAAGGTGGCAGAGTTCGTGGCCGGCTGCCTGAAGGTTTCCCGACAATCCTCGTGACCGTTTGGCGTGTCGCCGGCTCGGGGGCGGCAAAAGTCGCCGCTTCGCGGTCCTTTGGATTGTCGCCGGGGCCAGGATGGCCCGGCCAACCCGCCAACTGCGTCGCAGGATGCGACGCCCTCAAACCCCGCTCGCCGGGGCCAGGATGGCC
>QWPO01000213.1 GCA_003669255.1 Planctomycetota bacterium
GAGAACTATCCCAAACAAGTGGGACATGGCATCCCCAAAGATTTCGCCAAGTGGAAAGTCGAAAAGGCGAAAGCCACTGGCCACTACTACCGGCTGATGATCGAGCATGTGAAAAAGGTGCTGGCCGATCCCAAGCGCGTTTGCGCCGAATACGATGCCGCGCAGGGTTTCGAGGTCGCGGGCTTCGTCTGGCTGCAAGGCTGGAACGACATGGTGGACTACGACGTCTATCCTGAGGTTCCGGCGGACAGTAAGAAACCGCGTTTCGCCAAATACAGCGAGTGCCTGGCGGCCTTCATCCACGATGTGCGCAAGGATCTCAACGTGCCAAAGATGCCCTTCGTCATCGGCGTGATGGGCGTCAACGGCACGAAGGCGGACGAAGACATCGTCGCGTTCCGCGAAGCCATGACGGCTCCCTCACTGCTGCCGGAGTTCAAAGACAATGTCGCCGCTGTGCCAACCGCGCCGTTTTGGTCCATGGAACTCGGAGCGATTGAAGAAAAATATGACCAGGTGGAGCAGATGCGATACTTCCTCGATGCAAAACACGAAGACCACCCCAACGCCAATGGCAAGATGACCAAGCGCCAGAAGGATGCGTATGTGAAATCGTTCGAGGCCAAACTCATCTCGCCTGCGGAGGTCGCCTTGTGGAAACGCGGCGCCTCGAATGCCGGTTACCACTATCTCGGCTGCGCCAAGACGTTCGCGCTGATGGGCAATGCCTTCGCCGAAGCCATGCTCGCCCTAATGAAGCAGCGCCCATGATTCAAAGAACGGACACCCCGGAGATCATCGGCATCAAATAGGACAGGCTTCGCCGCCGAATTATCAAAATGAAATATCACACATTCCGACCTTCTGCTTTTTCATCTATCGCGATGGTGGCGCTCGCGCTGTTGTTTATTGCCTCCGTCCCGGTGTCGGCAGCTGATCTGAAACCGGTCAACGTCAAAGACTTTGGAGCCAAAGGCGACGGAGTGACGGACGACACGGTAGCTATTAATGCCGCCATTGTTGCGGCACAGAAGCAGGGTGCGGGCGCTGTCGTCTCGCTTCCTTCAGGCCGATACAAAACAGCGCTGGGAAAGGAAAAGTCCATTCGCATCACGGGTGCTGACGGGCTTGCGTTTCAAGGCGAAGGCGACACGACCATCGTGTCGGGCGATCTGGATGAACCGGTGTTCCGCATCGTTGACAGCAAGAGCGTAACCGTTAGGAAAATCTCCATTGATCATGACCCTCTGGGCTACACGCAGGGAACGATTACGAGTGTGGACATCCCTAACATGACGTGCGAAGTGTCGATGGACCCGGGCTATCCCGCACCAAACGATCCGTCATTCAAAGGCTCGCAGGTGCATCCGTTCGTGTTCCCGGAGAAGAACTACTATCAACTCGACCGCTATTGGCCCAACCCGTCTGAAATGGTAAAAACCGGTGAGCACACATGGCACTGGAAGCTAAAAGGGCCGCCGAACATCGAAGACTGGCCCGGAAAGAGGTTTTTCATCTACACGGAGAGTCGCAGCCACGCTTTCATCCTCAGCAATCTACGCGACACGACATTGGAGGACATCAACTACTGGGGCGGCGGGGCTAACGCGGGCTTCTACGTCAATGGACTCGAAGGCACCACAACGTTCCGGCGCTTCGTGATCGGCGTCCCTCCCAGCTCAGCTCGACTTTATTCCTGCGCAGGCGGCGGCCAGATCAGCGGCCTACGCGGAAAGCTTCTACTCGATCAGTGCGACTTTTCCAAAATAGACGACGACGGCATTGATATTTTGTCCAATTACACGCGCATTATCGAGCAAAGAGACAAGCGGACGCTGGTCGTGCAGGCCAAGAACAGCGATTACCGCGCGGGCGACCGGGTGGAACTCTGGGATTGGCAGCACAAAAGAATGCGGTCGGACGCCATCATTACAACAGCGACGAGCCACCCTGGAGGAACGTTCGTGCTTGCTCTGGATCGGGATGTCGTGACCGAGCGCGTCGGCGTGGGTGTAGGCATGAACTTCAGCCGCGAGTCCATGACTGACGGTATAGACCGGCTCATCAACGTGGCGACGGTGGGGCAGGACACCATTATCCGGGACAGCAAGTTTCAGGTCTTTCGCGCGAAGTGCCTCAACTTGAAAGCCGCCAATTGCACGATCGAAGGCTGCACCTTTAGCAATAGCTTCCAACCCGCGATTTCCGCCGCGCCCGAATGGTATTTCGAGGAAGGATCGTCCATTCGCAACTTCACGGTGCGCGACTGCACTTTCACCGATAACAATCACCCCAACATTGTCATCGGTGCGTCACCACTTTCGGGAGTTCCCGGCACCAAACCTACCGTCAGCGATGCGCCGGAAAACATCTCACACGATAGCACGAAGATACTGATTGAAGGCAACTCGTTTTCCGGCTTCGGCACCACTCCTAGTGTCTTTGGGTGGAACTGGCCCGTGGGCCCGGCAATTGCCATCACCAACGCGGCCCAGGTCATGATTCGCAGTAACACGTTCGGCCCGCTCGCTGAGAGTGCGCCCAAAGGCACGCCAAAAGTCATCATTGAGAAATCCAATGACGTGCAGATCACGAACAACAAAGGTATTTCCTCCGAGGAAACGACAGTCCGCGATCTGGGCAATGCGTTACAGGCCGACGACGTGAAACATCACTTGAATGAGACTGAAGCGCTCATCAAGGAAAACCCGGACACGAGCAAGGCAGAGCAGCAATAACGCGCCCCAATGAACACCACGAACGAATCGAAGCCCAGGGTCAAGCGCGTCTTCAAATACGAGTTGTTGCTGCTGTTGATGTCCATGATCTGGGGCTCGGCGTTTGTGGCTCAGCAGATCGGCATGGAAAGAGGCCTGGGTCCGATGACCTTCAACGGGCTTCGCTTCGCGCTTGGATGCGTCTCGCTGATCCCGCTCATCCTCTGGCGGAAGAAGCATCTGCCGGCATCGGATTGGGAGGCCAGGCTGCCCTACAAAGCGTGTTTGGGGGCCGGGCTGTTTCTGTTTGCCGCCGCCGCCCTGCAGCAAATCGGTCTGCAATATACCTCCAGCGCCAATTCCGGATTTATTACGGGGTTCTATATCCTCTTTGTCCCGGTGCTGGGCATTTGTTTCGGGCATAAGGCGCGCAAGAGCTTGTGGGCCGGTATGATGGTCTGCCTCATCGGGTTCTATCTCATGAGCGTGACCGGAAATTTCGTGGTTTCCAAGGGCGACTGGCTGACCTTGCTCTGCGCGGTGTTTTGGGCGTGTCAGATCCTGGTTATTGACCACGCAGCCGGCAAAGGCGACCCCATCCGGATTGCCTGCGTGCAATTCGCCGTTTGCGCAGTCTTGAGCATTCTATCCGGACTGCTCTTCGAGCACTGCTCGTTTGATCAGATTCAGGCGGCGTCTGGCGCGATTGCCTATGCCGGATTGATGTCCGTAGGGGTTGCCTACACGCTGCAAGTGGTTTGCCAGAAGCATTGCCCGCCCGCACCCTCCGCCATCATCATGAGTCTGGAGGGAGTCTTTGCAGCGATCGCCGGGTATCTCGTGCTCCATCAGACCCTGACGATCCGGGCTCTCATCGGTTGCGTTCTAATTCTGTCGGGCGTGCTGATGGTGCAACTGGTGCCGATGATGCGGAGAAGGAAGGCTCGCGCGCTGGCAAAGACACTCCCAATCTAAAACCATGAAGCAGAACCACATCACCCGCAGAGTTTTTACTGTATCGACCATCGCGCTCGCCCTGTCGTTTATTGCCAACGCCACGGCGGCAGAACAGCCAATCCCGAAGCCGGACGGCAAACCGGCGGACATGAGCAAACCGGTTCAGGTCTTCATCCTGCTGGGCCAATCCAACATGGTCGGCCTCGGGAGGATTAACGCTGGCGCCAAAGGCAAACCTGAGGGGTCCCTGGAGCATGCCGTAAAGACCACGATGCAATATCCCTATCTCGTGGATGATGCCGGCAACTGGTCGGCGCGCAAAGATGTCCGCTTTGTGCGGATGATGCAGGGAAATGGGTTGATGAATAACGAGTGGCTGGGCGTCGCGCAACCAGAGCAAATATTCAGATCGACCACCATTGGGCCGGAGTTCGGGATCGGACATGTGGTCGGTAATGCGATCGATGCGCCCGTGATGATTCTCAAGAGCTGCATCGGCAACCGCGCCCTTGGCTGGCATCTTTTGCCTCCGGGAAGCGCGCGGTTTGAAGGAGGCGACAAAGTGTATGCCGGTTATCGAGATGCCCCGGATTCGTGGGCCAAAGGGACTGAACCAACTCCGCCCGTAATCAAGGAGGGGACCGTAACCCTGAAGGGTGATCAACCGGCAGGCTGGTATGCCGGCAAAGAGTATGACGATGACACAGCGGATGCCAGGAAGGTGCTGGCGGATATCGACAAGCACTACCCCGGGGCGAAGAGCTACGAGGTTGCCGGCTTCTTTTACTGGCAGGGTGAAAAGGACGCCGGCAATCCAGTCTGGGCGGCTCACTACGAAAAGAATCTGGTCCAGTTGATCAAGGCCTTGCGCAAGGACTTCAACGCCCCGAACGCGAAGGTCGTGCTCGGCACGATCGGTGAATCCGTAAAGGGCAGCGGCGGCAACGGCGGCAAGATCCTCGAAGCCCAACTCGCCGTGGACGGCACCGCGGGCAAATATCCCGAGTTCAAAGGTAACGTCGCGACCATCTACACGCATGACATGGCGCAGGGTAGCAGCGGAAACGGCCACTACGGCGGCAAAGCCGAAGTTTACATGGACGTCGGCGAGGCGATGGGCGATGGCATGGTGAAGATGATGAAGGGAAACTGATAAACCATGACATTCTTAACTACCCTCTCCCAATCCGCACGTCTTATCCTCGACGGAGCAACTGGCACCGAGCTCAATCGCCGGGGAGTTGATACCGGGCTTCCGCTTTGGTCAGCCAATGCATTGATCAAAGAACGCGATGCAAGAATCCTGCAGAACATTCATGAGGATTACCTTCGAGCAGGCGCGGACATGATCAGCACGAATACATTCCGCACGAACCGCCGCGCGCTTGCGCCCAGTGGAAACGCGGATCGCGCCCTCGAACTCACCCGCCTCGCCGTGGACATCGCCCGCGCCGCGATCGCCAATGTGCCTTCCGATAAACCGCGCTTTGTGGCTGGCTCGATCTCCACGCTCGAAGACTGCTACCGCCCCGACCTCGTCCCACCCGATGACGAACTCCACGCCGAACATTCCGAGAGGATTCAACACCTCGTCGAATGCGGCGTGGATTTCATTCTCATCGAAACCATCAACACGCTGCGTGAAGCGCTGGTCATTGCAAAACTTGCAGCGCTCACAGGCGCACCCGCCATCGTCAGCTTTGTTTGCAATCGCGAGGGGCAAATCCTTTCGGGCGAAACGCTCACCGAAGCGGCGGGTCAATTGCTCCCGCTGGGTATTTCAGCAATCGGCGTCAACTGCGGACCGACTCCCTGTTTGGCCAGGCCGCTGGCGGAATTACACACCGCCTGTGGAGAAGATTTCCCGTTAATTGCTTATGGCAATATCGGCTACGCGGATGACAACGTCGGCTGGGTCAACACGGATTCTGAAAACCCCAATGCCTATTGCGAACATGCATCTCACTGGCCGGCCAAAATCATCGGCGGATGCTGCGGCACAACCCCTGACCACATCCAGCAATTGGCCAAGGCTCTAAAGTAAAATGACGACCAGATTGCTCCCAACTTCATCCCTCAACATCTGACGCTCACCATCAAATGAACCGTGGGATACCCCGGCAACGGACTTCCCAGTGGCCTTCCGAGCGGCTCAGGCTGATGGGTGAAGCGATGGGGCAGGCGATGGTCGGGTTGGTGAGAGGATAGAGATGCAACGAACAGGACTATGACTTTTCTCCGTGTTGCGCTAGTTACAGGAGTATCGCTTCCAAGGTGAGGGGAGTGCTGTTGAAGGCTCCGTCTTTGATGTCGATGGTGGATTCGCGGAGGAAGGCACCTTTGTCATCGTAACTGCGCACGGCGCAGGAGTGCAGTGTGCCGGTGGCCTCGCTTTTTTCGGACCGGGCGACGCGGAGGAAAAGGCGGCCTTTGCCATTGGCATCGGGGCCTAATTTCTGTAGCAAGGGCGTGAGATCGATGCCGAGTTCGAGCGGGCTGTCATCCCCGGGACCTGCAAGTGGCGCATCGCCGACGTTGTTTCCCTCGCTAAACAGGGGCCAGCCGTTGAGGACTTGTGGGGTGATTTCGTGTTCGGGTTTTGTGGCATCTTTGTCGCGGGCGATGCCGATGGTCACGCGCAGGGCGGAACGATTGTTGCAGGAGAGCTTGAGCTTTAAGGTGCGCTGCGGAAGGTAGCGGCAAACCTCGATCCGGCCGAGGTAATTTCCTCGTTCCCAGGTGGGATCGACCATTGCGCTGTAGAGCAGGTAAATTTTGCCGTCTTTCGACCAGTTCTTTCCCCATGAGTTGAGTACGATGAAGGCACCGCGTTCCCAATCGGCAAGGGTGACTTTACCATCGCCGTTGCGATCGATGTCGTTGGTGATTTTACCATCGCCATTCACATCAAAGCCGACTTTGTCATCGTATCCCACACAAGTGATGCCGTGTCCGTATCCGCTGGGTCCCCAACGGGTCCACAGGTCATCGCCCGCCAGATGTTCTCCCTCGGGAATTGTTTTGGTGACTTTTTCCAGCTCTCCCATCCGCCCGTCGAGCGCCAGCAATCCGCCGATGGGTTCTTTGCCTGCCTGGGTTTGGTTGCGGTCGAAGAGCCAGCCGCGGGCTTCGTTGATCTGTGAGACGGTGGCGACCGGGGTGTAGCGATAACCGGCGACGCGATACTCCATCGCTTCGCGCCAGATGTTGTAACCGTTGGCCCACAAGCCGATCTGGTCTTTGTCTCCTTCCACGCGTCCGTAGGATTGGACGGTGGGAATTCCGATGTGCTTGGCCACTTCCCAACCATGATACGCTTCCGACCCTTGCTCGCTGTTAGCAGCATTGCACATGTTCCAGGAAAAATCGGCTGGAAATTGCGTAGCTGTTGTGCTGGCCACGGTGCCATTCAGGACATTTACTTCGTAGGTGAAGATCGAGGCAACCGCTGTGAATTGACCACAGGCTCCGCCCTTTTGTTTGTAAATCGGCGGGAACTGCGGGCGCGTGGAGTTATCGACGCGCGACGGCAGACGCTTGACGTCCACAGTCGTGTCGCCAACGTCAGGACCTTTTGCGTCGCGCCACGTGTTGTATTCTTTTCCCATCGAAGCAGGTCGGGAAAACGGGTTGGGATAAGCGGCTTGGGCAGGGGCTTCCGCATCGTCCGCCATGACCGCAGTCAACGGGCAAGCGATGATGCAAGCAGCGAGAAAAAAATGTCGAGATAAATAATCCAAGCGTTAGAACTACGTGATACGTAGCGCAGGGCAAATGTTTTCAGCGGTTGCTGATTTTTCGTAATCAAGCTGATAGGATTAACGGGGTTGGGTGCCGGATGCCGCTCTACTTGCGAATCGACATCATCGAGAGCGCCGCTGGCGCGATCCTTTCCGAGTGCGAAGGCGTGGCCGCCTGAACTATTCTTCCGCGCCCGCCTCGGGAGCGGCTCCCGAATGGCGGAGTTGATCGAACACCGTTAAGCATGAACCTCCCACCGAAGCCTCAAAAATAGAGTGGCCAAAAAGCTGACGGCGGCATAGTAAGCCGCGATCGTATCACCCCGAAAAGGACGCTGGCGGGTCACAGTCCGAGCGCAGGGGTCCGACATCTTCCCAAGCAGGATAACAACCCTCCGCCAAAAAAATCACAGCACCATGAAATACTCCGCCACATTACTTATCACCGCACTCTTTGCCGCTGCCAGCGCCGAAGCAAATCCATTGAAGGTCTTCATCCTCGCGGGCCAGTCCAACATGGAGGGACATGCGGCGATCAGTACTTTTGACTACATCGGAAAGGATCCGCTGACGGCACCCATGCTCAAGGAGATGCGCAATCCTGATGGAACTCCACGGGTATGCGACAAGGTCTGGATGTCCTATCTGACCGGCCCTTATGATGGCAGTGCGAATGGCGAGGGACTGGGGAAATTGACCGCCGGCTTTGGCGCGCGTGGAGATCAGCCCACGAAGGATGGCGGCAAGATCGGTCCGGAGTTCACCTTCGGAATCTATATGGAGAAAGAGCTGAAGGAACCCATCTTGATTATCAAGACCGCTTGGGGCGGCAGGTCACTCAACACCGAATTCCGTCCGCCCAGTGCCGGGCAATACCAGCTGCCCAAGGAGATCCAGGAAGAGTGGGACAAGCATCCACAGGGTGCCCACGGGATTCCTAATGCCGAGGAGCGGAAAAAATGGCGGGATGACAAGGATGCCGCCTCGGGTGTGTTTTACCGAATGATGATCGACCATGTGAAAACGGTGCTGGCAGATCCCAAGCGGGTCTGTCCGGAATATGACCAGAAGGCTGGCTTTGAACTGGCCGGCTTTGTCTGGCTTCAGGGTTTCAACGACCTGGTTGACGGGACTACCTATCCCGGTCCCGACCAACCTGGAAAATACGACGAATACTCCCGCCTATTGGCACACTTCATCCGCGATGTGCGCAAAGATCTTTCGGCCCCGAAAATGCCATTCGTGATTGGTGTGCTCGGAGTCGGCGGCGAGAAAGACAACCTGCATTTCCGCAATGCCATGGGCGCACCGGCCGACATGTCCGAGTTCAAGGGTAATGTGATTGCTGTGAAAACCGCTCCCTTCTGGGATGATGATATCGCCGCCGCTGAACCCAAACAGGGCGAGTATAACAATATCGTCGGCACCTCGCACACATTCAAAGCAGATGGCTCTCTCGACAAGGATTGGCAATGGGAAAATTACTGGAAGCCGGTTGGCAAGCCGCTGCCAGAGGAACGGACCTGGCGTTTCATTGCGATCAATCCCACCGAGAAAAAGGACAAGATGGAAGAATACACTCCCCGGCGTTTCCGCGACATCACCTTGCCTGCCGGTATTGAGAATTGGTTCATGCCCGACTTCGATGACAGCAAATGGACGCAAGGCAAGGCACCCATCGGAAAGGGCCTCTGGAATCACAGCGGAATCACCTTGGACAAGTTTCCCTCAACATGGGGAGAGGGCGAATTCCTGCTGATGCGCACAACTTTTGAAGTGGAAGACCTCAAATTCGAATCGTATCGCATCGCCAACTTTGCGAGACAAGGATTCCATGTTTACTTGAATGGCAATAAAATACACACCTACATCTGGTGGCAGGACAAGCCCATTTACGGCTCCATCGTCCTCGAAAAAGAACAGATACAATATTTAAAGAAGGGGAAGAACGTGTTGGCGGTCTATGCCAATGATCAATATGAAGAAAATTCCCCAGAGCGCTATGCCGCGATAGACATGCGGATTGAAGGCATCACCAAAGCCGACAAGGAGAAGCTCGACCTCGCCTTGGAAAAAGTCCTTTCGCCCAAAGACAGGGAGGCCCTTAAAGGCGCTTCCAATGGCGGTTACCACTATTTCGGCAGTGCAAAGATCTTCGCGCAGATGGGTAAGGCATTTGCAGAGGCCTTGCTGCCTTTACAGAAATAAACAAGGAACAAGAGTAATGAAAATAGCAAAAAAGATGAGTGCGAAATTTGCGGGGGTAGGCGTCTGGGTCGCGGGATTCATGTGTAGTATGGCCGGGACTTTGTGTGCGGCTGATCAGGCAAAACCTGGTTCTTCCACGAATTTCGTGGGTAGACATCCCGAAGTACAATTTTGTGAGAGTCCTGCCTTTGAGCAAAGGCCCAAAGCTGGGTATTTCGCATCGAAATGTTCCTGAGAGCGGCTTTGCCTTGCTCGAGCGGAGGGCAGGGAAGAAACGGAATAAGTGCCGAAGGCCGAGCGCAGAGAGTTATGCCGGATTCTTGCTTGCCCGGAGCGACACGCAAGGCTCCCAAAAACCTGTCTACCCACGAAATTCGGTGGAGAACC
>QWPO01000095.1 GCA_003669255.1 Planctomycetota bacterium
GAAGCCCAGGATGGGCGCAGCGAGCGTCCGGCGACGGGCATGGGCAGCCCCGAGCCTCGTGAACGCCTCAGATTCAAGTGACCTGTATTACTTCTGGAGTGGCGCCTGATGGGCCGCGGGCACGACGCCCGGCGCCGGCTTCACGCTGCCCATGCGGGGCTTGGCGAGATCGGCCGCCTCGGCCTTCGAGATGGTCGTCGCCGGCATCCCGCTGCCACCCGGACCTCCCGCCCGCGACGGCTGCGTGGGCGACTGGCTCGTACCGGCAAGAAAGTTGTCGATCGACGCCGACTCCCGTAAGTGCGTGAAGTGGCGGGCCATCTCGACCCGCTGCTTCTTCTCGAAGATGTCGTCGTAGAGTTCGCTCCGCACCTCGGCAAACGCCACCTTCGCGGGCTCGGTGAATCCATCGCAGTAGATCACCATGAAGCGGTCGGCCACCTGGACAACGCCCGAGAGTTCGCCCGGCTTGAGCGCGAAAGCCTCCCGTTCGAGCGTCGGCTGGCCACCCCACCGCTGGATCGGTGGCACCTCGCCACGGAGTGACCGCGTGGTCGGGTCGGCAGAATACGTCTCGGCGAGGGTGGCGATGTGCTCGGGTGTCGGGTTCTGGCGGGCCATCTGCCAGACCTCCTGCGCCCGCCGCTGGTTGTCGAGCACGATGATCCGGCACTTTGCCCGCGGGCCGAAGGTTGCCGCGAACGCCTTGTCGAGATCCTCCTGCGAAACCGACACGCCGCCCACGAGCTTCTTCAGGGCCACCGTCGGCCAGACGACGTCCTCCATGTAATGCCGCATCGGCACCTTTTCCTCGCGGGTGACGCGGTCAAGCCAGGCGGCGGAATCAGCGGTGCCGTCAGCCTTCGTGAAGCCCATCTGCGTGGCCGCGCGGGTGATCTCAGCGTCGAGGTCGGCCTGTGTCACGGTCTGCTGCTGCTTCTTCAGGGCCTGCTCGACCAACGTCCGCGTCACCAGCACCTCCACCACGTCGCGGCCGTACCGTTCGAGGCAAACCGACTTCACATCCTCGAGCGTCACCGGCTGGCCGTTGACGAGGGCGGCCACTCCGGGCCGGGCACCCGCCTTCGCCGGATCGTTCATGACGTTTTCGACGGTGGTCGTATCCTGAAGTTTCTTGAAGATCTCGCTCGATGCCTGGCGGCTCTTCCGCTCACGCAGCTCCTCGGCCAGGTGCGGCCTGACCTCGTCGAGCTTCGCGCCCGACGGCGGCAGGTGGCCTTCGCACTTGATCACAATGAACTGGTCGGCTACCTGAACGACCTCGGAGATTCCCCCGTCCTGGAGCGCGAAGGCGGCGCGGTCGAACTGCGCATCACCCGAGTGCAGCCGGATTGGCTGCACCCAGCCGTTGGCGCTGGCGCTGCCGACGTCGACGGAATGCTGGCGGGCGAGGGCTCCGAACTCGTCGGGGGCGGAAAGGGCCTGGGTCCGAATCGCTTCGGCTTCCTGCCGTGTGCGGCAGGCGATGATCCGCGCCTTCACGGCAGGGCCGAACCGGTTTTCGAAGGCCTCTTGGAGTTCCTGGGCCGACGGCTCAACGGCGCCGCGGGCGAGGCAGCGGAGCGCGAGCATCGGCCAGACGATATCGTCGGCGTATTGCTTGGGCGTGATCCCGCGCTCCTGCTGGATCATCTCCAGCCACTTGTCGCGAGGCACGCTGAACCGCCGGGACATCGCGTCGATTTCGGTACTCACGTCCTGCGGCGAGACCGTGATGCCCTGCCGCTGGCAGGCCTGCTCGATGATGCGCCGGTTGACGAGTGTCTCGAGCACGCTGCCGCCGTGGCGCCCAAGACACTCCGTCGCGAGTTGATCGGAGGTGATGTCGACCCCGTTGACGATCGCGACCGGCTTGGCTCCCGCGGCCAACGGAGCCGCAGCTGACGGTGGAGTGGCGTCCGCCTCGAGGCTGCCGGTCATCAGCCGCCAGCCGATCCCTACAGCGACGATTGCCACCGCCGCCGCGACCTCGCGAATAACACCCCATCTCGACGCATCGAAACCCATGACTGCCCTCCTTGGATGCCGTATCCGACCGGATCCCTCTGGCCGCGGCACTGTGGAGATAGGCAATCCACCAGTGGCGATCAAGCCGAACACCAGCCGCCGCGCGTGGACGGCCGCACGGGCGTCGCGTAGGCTGCCTCCACCCCGTTTTCCCAGAGCGCCCACATGTCGCACGCCTCCCCGTCTCCCGATGCCCAGACACCCGAGTGCCTGGTGCTTCTCGGCCTCCGTCCTCCACTGACGCTCGAGGACGTCAAGCAGGCCTACATGGCCAAGGCGATGAAGGCCCACCCCGACCGTGGCGGCGATCCGCAGGAGTTCATTCGGCTCCAGAAGGCGTTTGATGACGCCAACGAGTTCGTGAAGTTCAAGGCCAGCAAGATCGAGTGGCTTGCCTCCAAGATCGACGCCTACGCGCAGCAGCAGGAGGTGGCCACCGAGACGATCGAGCGCGGGGGCAGCATTGAGATGGAGGAGACGGATTGGCTCCGGCGGTCGTTCGGCGAGGACTTCGGCCACGTGGCCGACAAGCTGGTCGCCGTGCGGCTGGCCAACGGTCGTGCCGACGACGTGTTCGCCGTGCTGCTCGGGTTCCGGTCGGACTCGCTCAAGGACCTGGCGGTACTCGACCTCGTGGGTGGCCCGATCACCGACGAGGGGCTGCAGCAGCTCAAGGAGCTCAAGAGCCTGCGGCGACTCGACCTGCGGGGCACCCGAGTCGGTAAGCTCGCCGCCGAGGTGCCCGGATGGTTCGAGAACCTCGAGTTCCTCGGTCTGCCGAAGGGAGCCCTGGGAATGTTCGCCCGCATGACGATGCCGCGGCGGGTGAAGCTCGCCATCGGCGACACGGTCGATGAGGAGTGAGATGCTGGTTCGGGGCGTCCTCCTGGGAGCAGTCTTGCTGATGCCCATGCAACTCTCGGCCGGAGAGTCGGTCGCCGATGCCTACGAGTCGCGCACGGTCACCGTGACCGAACGGGGCGAGCCGGTCGAGTTCCGCTACCGGCTCCTGCGGCCGGCCACGATCGAGCCGGCGACAACCTATCCCGTCGTGCTGTTTCTGCACGGAGCGGGCGAGCGGGGCAACGACAACGAGCGGCAGCTGCAATACTTCCCGACGTGGATGGCGGAGCCGTCGCTGCGAAGTCGGCATCCATGCTTCCTCGTTGCACCGCAGTGCCGTGAGGAGCGCGGCTGGAGCGGGTTCGATTGGCAGACCATGAAAGCTGCGGCCTTACCCGAAGCGCCGACGACCGACGCGGCCGCAGCGATCGCTGCCCTCGAGGCCGTGCTGGCCTCTGAGCCGGCGGCCGCCCGGGATCGCCTCTACCTCACCGGCCTGTCGATGGGGGGCTACGGCACGTGGGATCTTGCGGCCCGGTCACCCGGGACGTTCGCTGCGATCCTGCCGATCTGCGGCGGTGGCGACGAGGCCTCGGCCGCGCGGGTCGCGGCCCTGCCGACGTGGTGCTTCCACGGCGAGTCTGATTCGGTCGTGCCGGTCGGGCTTTCCCGCTCGATGATCGCGGCGATCAAGGCCGCCGGCGGGACGCCCGTCTACTCAGAACTCGAGGGCATCGGCCACGACTCGTGGACGCCAGCGTATCGCAATCCCGCGGTGCTCGACTGGCTGTTCGCCCAACGGCGGCGCTAAACCGCCCGACCGCTCACTCCGGAAACAGTCGCGTCGAGAGATACCGCTCGCCAAGGTCGGGCAGCACGACGACCACGAGCTTGCCGGCATTCTCCGACCGCCGGGCCACCTGCAGGGCGCCCCAGGCGGCGGCGCCGCAGCTGATGCCGCACATCAAGCCTTCGCGCTTGGCAAGCTGCCGCGTTGTCTCCATGGCGTCTTCGTCGTCGACCTTCACCACCTCGTCGATGATGTCGAGATTGAGGATGTCGGGAATGAAGCCCGCACCGATCCCCTGGATCGTATGGCGACCTGGCTTGATTGGCTGGCCGGAGAGCTTCTGGGTGATCACCGGGCTGTTGGCCGGCTCGACCGCCACGACCTTAATGCCCGGCTTTTTTGCCTTGAGGGCCTCGCCGACGCCCGTGATCGTGCCACCGGTGCCTACGCCACAGACGACCATGTCGACCTGCCCCTCGGTGTCGAGCCAGATCTCCTCCGCCGTCGTCCGGCGGTGCACCTCGGGGTTTGCCGGGTTCTTGAACTGCTGCGGCATGAAGAACTGCGTGCTGGAGTGGCTGATCTCCTCGGCATGTCGCACGGCACCGGGCATCCCCTCGGCCGCCGGCGTGAGCACCAGTTCGGCCCCGAGCGCCTTGAGCATCCGCCGCCGCTCGAGGCTCATGCTCTCGGGCATCGTGACCCGCAGTTTGTAGCCGCGGGCGGCACAGACGTAGGCCAGGCCGATGCCGGTGTTGCCGCTGGTGGGCTCAATGATCACGGTGTCGGGACCGATCAGGCCGTCGCGTTCCGCGGCCTCGATCATCGCGCCGGCGATGCGGTCCTTCACGCTCCAGAGCGGATTCATGTTCTCGATCTTGGCGGCGACGGTGGCCACGCAGCCCTCGGAGACCCGCCGCAGCAGCACCAGCGGCGTGCGGCCGATGCACTGGGTGATGTCGTGGCGAATCCCCGCCGGTAGTTTTCCGGTGACCATGAATCCCTCCCGAGTCTGGTCGCGGACCGCCTTCGGCCCCTCGCCGGCGCAGCCCGAACCACCGGCATTATCGGCACAACCGTCAAAAAAATGCAGCCACCCAGGTCTGCGCGGCTAGCCCGACGGGAAGCCCTGAGCGTCAGCGAGGGGACACACAGGTTGAAAACCTGTGCTACGGAGGACAGCGAGGGGCTGCCCGTGCCCAGTGAACTGTTCCAACGCCTCCCACGCATCACGACGGACGAGGTCGCCACGGGTCGGGGCGAGGATGCCGGCCGTGGGCGTATCCTCGCCTCGGCAAGGCAACTCGTCCCGCCCGGGGCGACCGGCGCCATGCTTTCGGCAAGGAGCCCGAACGGCCCGTTACGGCAACCGCTTCACGCGGATGTTCCGGTAGTGGATTTCGCTGCCGGGGTCGTGGGCCTGCAGGGCGAAGGTACCCTCCGACAGTTTCCGAGTACCCGTCACACCGTCCGGCTCCACAAACTCGAAGAGCACTCGGTCATCAACAACCACGCGGACCGTCTTGCCTGTGACGACGACGTCCATCACGAACCAGGTGTCGTCCTTGGCTGGCGGCGTGAAGTTCTTGACGACGTTGTAGATGCTGCCGGTGCGAACCGGGTCTTGCTGCGAGTTGTTGACCTGCACCTCGTAGCCCTGGGCCGGCCAGCCATCGGGCTGGAAGGCGGTGTGAATGAAGATGCCTGAGTTCGCCACTGGCTTCGTCAGCACATCCGCCTTGAGGTGGAAGTTCTTGAACTGTTCGGGCTTCGCCGGATCCCCCCCCACATAGAAGAGGTGGCTGCGGGGCCCCTTGCAGACGATCTCGCCGTCCTTCACCGACCAGCTGTCGGAGTTCTCGTTGGCCTTCCAGCCGGTGAGGTCGGTGCCGTTGAACAGGCTCGCAAAGCCCTCTTCCAGGGCCCGGGCCGGCAGCGCCGCCACCACCGTCACCGCGAGGGCGACGGCCGACCAAATAGCCTGCCGAACCACTCCTGGCATACGCTCGTAGATCATGGACGAAGCACTCCAAAGGACCCAGGCAAGGGAAACCGCGATCACCACGACCGCTCACAGGCAGGAGCATACGGCCACGGCCGGCCACGGGCCACCGTCGGGGGTGCCCGACCACGTGCACCGCCGACTTGATGCGGCCGGGCTCAACCACCGACCGGTCCTCCTCTCGGTCGGCACCGACGTCGGCCTCACGGGCGAGCCCGCCGCCGAATGGCTGGTGGTGACGCCCGACCATCTCGCCGCCACCGACGGCCACGACACGCTCCGAGCGGTTGCCTGGCGGGGCGTGGAACGCGTCCGCACGACATCCGGGGTCGGCGGCGGCTCGCTCCAGGTTCGGACGGACGGCGTCTGGATCGACCTCGTCCGCTACTCCAATGCCCTGGCGACGAGGTTTCACAAGGTCTCGCGAGCACTCGACCGGTCCCGCGAGCGGCTCGCGGCCGGGCTGCCCGGGGAGGTCGAGGGCCTTGAGGGATCGCTCGACCCGCCCGCCTGCCCATCGTGCGGCTTGCGGCTCCAGACCGCGGAAGACGCCTGCCCGCGCTGCCTGCAGAAGGGTCAGATTCTCCGGCGGGTCGGCGGTCTGCTGGCTCCCTATGCCCGCGGTTCGGTGTTCCTCTGCCTGCTCACCTTCGTGGGCGTCGTCGCGGAACTGGTGCCGCCGAAGCTCCAGCAGTACATGGTCGACGACATTCTTTCCGCCAAGGCCGGCGAGGTGGGCGGCAGCACGCCCGACTTCAAGACAGCCCTGCTCGTCGTGGTGCTGGCGCTGGCGTTCTCCCGCGTGCTCCTCGCCGTGGTGGGCGTGATCAAGGGGCGGCTCACGTCAGCGATCGGCTCGGGGATCACCTCGGCGCTCCGGGAGGAGATGGTCCGGAAGCTGCAGGGCCTGTCGGTCGCCTACTACGACCGCCACCAAGTGGGTTCGATGATCAGCCGGGTCGCACACGACAGCGAGGTGCTGCATGGCCTCATGCACCAGATCACGGGCGGCTTCCTGCTGCAGATCGTGCAGCTCGTCGCCGTCGGCGCGATGCTCGTCTGGATCAACCCCAAACTGGCGATGTTCACGCTCATCCCGGTGCCGCTGGTGATCCTCGGCTCGTGGATCTTCTGGCGGCACGTCTACCCGCGGCACTACCGGCTCTGGGATGCGGCCAGCAAGCAGATGACCACGCTCTCCGGAATGCTCTCCGGCATCCGCGTCGTCAAAGCCTTCGCTCAGGAATCCCGCGAACTCGACCGCTTCCACGCCGCCAGCGACCACCTCCGCCAGTGGCGGCAGTGGGTGGAGCACACCAACACCACCTACGCTGCGTCGATGCAGATCGTCTTCAGCCTCGGCGGCCTGATCGTCTGGTATGTCGGTGGTCGTGACGTGATCGGTGGCAGCATGACGCTTGGGCAGTTGATCGCGTTTCTCGCCTACCTCGCGATGTTCTATGCCCCACTCGGCGCGCTCTCCAACTTCACCACTTGGCTCACCAGCTTTCTTTCCGGCAGCAAGCGGGTGCTCGAACTACTTGACACCCCGGCGCTGGTCACCGAGCCCGCGAACCCGGAACGCTGGAACGAGGTGCGGGGCGAAATCCGGTTCGCGAACGTCACCTTTGGCTACGACCGCAATCAGCCCGTGCTGCACGATGTGTCGTTTGAGGTGAAGCCGGGCGAGATGATCGGGATCGTTGGTCGGTCGGGATCCGGCAAGAGCACGCTCGTCAACCTCTTGGCCCGGTTTCACGACGTCCAGGAGGGCTCGATCACGGTCGATGGCCACGACATCCGGCAGCTCTCGTCCCACGACCTCCGCGAGCGGCTCGGGATCGTGTTCCAAGACTCCTTTCTGTTTCGCGGCACGATCTGGAAAAACCTCTCCTTCGGCCGGCCGCAAGCGACGATCGAAGAGGGGCTCACCGCCGCCAAGGCAGCCGGGGCCCACGACTTCCTCTGCCGCCAGCCGCTGGCCTACGAAACCCTTCTCGGCGAGCACGGCGCCGGCCTTTCCGGCGGCGAGAAGCAGCGGCTCTCGATCGCCCGCACGCTCCTCTACGACCCGCGGATCCTCGTGCTCGATGAGGCAACAAGCAACATCGACGCCGAGGCAGAGAAGGCGATCCAGGAGGCGCTTGCTGTGCTCGTCCGCGGGCGGACGACGATCGCGATCGCCCACCGGCTCTCCACGCTTCGCAACGCCGACCGGATCCTGGCCTTCGACCGCGGCCGCCTGGTGGAGCAGGGGACGCACGCCGAACTCCTCGCCGCCGACGGCGTTTACGCCCGGCTCGTGAAGATCCAGACGCAGGTCACGAAGCAGCCGACGATCGACACGCTGATCGCCGAGCAGGAAACCCCCGACGCGAGCAAGATTCCTGAGTCGCCCTCAACGACCGCCGCGAGCATCGTCTGGCTCGAGCCTGCGCGGCACCACTTCGCGATCGGCCCGCAGGAGCGGATCGAGATGGAGTCATCTGAGGCGGCCACGGCCTCCGGCATCTTCATCATCCGCACGTTTCCAGCCACGCATCCGGACGAGTATCTCTCCATCAGGGGATGGGACGAGCACGGCGACGAGGTGGAACTGGGCATGATCCGTCGGCTCGCCGACTGGCCGGATGCGGATCAGGGCGTCATCCGCACCGCCCTGCAGCGGCGATCACTGATCCGCGAGGTTCGCCGGGTGCACGACGTGCGGCTGGTACACGGCTACCTCGACTTCGACGTCGAGAGCGACGTGGGCCGCCGGCAGTTCACAGCCCGATGGACGCAGGGTCAGGCCTTCGACTTCGGCACCGGCGGCAAGATGCTCGTTGATACCGACGAGAACCGCTGGGTCGTGCCCCGGATCGACGACCTACCAGCGGCCGACCGGGAGCGGTTCCTGCAGTACGTCTATTGGTAGGGCCAATAGCCCTTTTCGGATGGGTCAACAGCCCGGGACGGTGCAGGCGACGGTGATTTTGCCGGTGCGTTGCGAACCTCCTCCCCAGCACTTACAAAAACTGTCCGGCCGAACGATCCAGGGAATGGTTCAACACCAATCCTCGATCCGAGGCCGCCGCCCGGCGGGGCGGGACAATGACTGAACTTCGGTGGTTTTTCTTGCACGGTTCCCTTCCTTCTGGAGTTAGATGATGAATATTTCGGATCTGATCATGAGCCAGCTGACGTCGCCCGACGTGCTGAGCAAGCTGGGTGGCCTCATCGGTGCCAACGACTCGCAGACCAAGACCGCGACGAGCGCCGCTGTGCCGGCCCTGCTCAACGTGTTTGGCAAGATGGCGTCGACCAACAGCGGCGCCGACCAACTCGCCAAGGCGATGGGCGGCCTCGACCTCGGCATGCTCGGTAACCTCGCCGGCCTCCTCGGCGGCAACCAGGCATCGGGCCTCGGCAGCCTCGGCGGCAACCTGCTGACGTCGCTGCTCGGTGGCGGCAACAACCTGTCGAGCCTCGTCGGCACGATTGCCTCGTTTGCCGGCATGCAGCCCGGCATCATGAAGACGCTGCTCACCTACCTCGCCCCGATGGTGCTCGGCATGGTGGCCAAGCAGTTCACGGGCAAGCCCGATGCTGCGAGCGTATCGCGTCTGTTCTCGGAGCAGTCCGGCAACATCCGCAACGCCCTGCCGCGTGGCCTGTCGCTCGGTGACTTCGGCGCGGTGAGCGGTGGCTCGGCCACCCCCGCCCGCCACGGCAGCCACTCGCACGAACCGCAGCCCGCTGGCGGCCTGCCCGGCTGGCTCCTGCCGCTGCTGGCGCTCGGTGCCCTCGGCCTCGGCTGGTACCTCTGGAACCAGAATCAGGCCAAGAATGCTGGCGAGGCCGTGGTGGTCGAAGGCGAGCGGAAGGTCGGCCCCGTGACCGAGCGGGTCACCGAGGTGATCGAGCGTCAGGGTCGGAACGTCACCGACACGGTCGTCGAATCGTTCTCGATCGACCCGAAGTTCCTCGAGGCGGTCCGCATCGGCAAGAACGCCACCGAGCTGTTCGGCGGCCTGTCGAGCGTCCTCAAGGGCGTGACCAACGAAGAGACGGCCCGCCTGGCGGTGCCGGAACTCGAGAAGCTCGCCCCGATGCTCACCTCGCTCGAGGATGAGGCCGGCAAGCTGCCCGCCGAGGAGAAGCCCATCTTCGCCGACTTCATCGGCAAGAACCTGGGCATGTTGACGACGGTGATCGACACGGTCATGGCGCTCCCGGGCGTCAGGGACCTGCTCGGCCCGGTCGTCGGCCCGATGGTCGAGACGCTCACCAAGATGTCGAAGTGAGC
>QWPO01000147.1 GCA_003669255.1 Planctomycetota bacterium
ACGCCGGCTCCCGGGCACGGGCAGCCCCTCGCTGCCTCCCCGTAGCACAGGTTTTCAACCTGTGTGTGTTCCCAAGTAGCACAGGTTTTCAACCTGTGTGCCTGTCGCTACCTCGCACGGCTCGAGCGCGGTGGGTGGCTCAGAGGCCGCGTTCGCGCACCATTCGGGCGGCGTCGAGGGCGGCGCCCCTCGCCCCCGCCGAGTCGCCGGTGGGCATCACGTGGATCGGCAGGCTCGCCTGCTCCTCCCGCTGCGACGGCATGCCCGCGCGGATCTCGTCGAGAAACCAGTGGCGAAACTCGTCGGAGGTCTCCACGGCACCGCCACCGACGATCAGTGCGTCGGGATCGAACACGTTGACCATCTCGTCGAAGAACAGGCCAAGGGCGTGGGCCTGCACGCGGAAGATGTCGCGGCACATCGCGTCGCCCCGCTCCGCCAGGCCGCGGACCTTCTTGGCCGCATCGCCGATTTCATCGGCCGCGAGCGGGTGACCGGGGTTCCGAGACAGGAAGTGCGGCAGCAGCGTGCGGCGGATCGCCGTCAGCGAGCAGAGCGACTCGAGATCGCCGGTGCGTCCGCAGTTGCAGGCCGGCACGGCACCCTCAATCCCGGGCACCGATTCGTGGGGGATCAGCACGTGGCCGAGCTCGCCGCCGAAGCCGTTGCGGCCGGTGACCACGCGGCCGCCGACGATCACGCCGCCGCCGAGGCCCGTGCCGATGATCGCCGACACGCTGGTGGCCGTGTTGTCGGACCCGAAGATCGACACGTGTCCCCAGAGGGCTGCGGCATTGCCGTCGTTGAGGTAGGTCACGGGCAGGCCGAGCCGCGACTCCAGGCCGGCCCGCATGTCGTAACCGGCCCAGGCAGGGTGGATAAAGTTCGTCGAGCCCTTTTTGCTGAGCACCCCCGAACCACTCGCCGGGCCCGGCGTGTCGAGTCCGACGGCCACGAGCTTCGCCCGGTCGACGCCCGCCTTGCCGCACGCCATCTCGAGACCATCGGAGATCTGCCCGATGCAGATGTCGGGGCCTTCCACACTTCGTGCCGGATGCTCGCAGAGCCCGTCGATGAGGAACTCACCGCGTTCGTCGAGAAACGTGTAGTTGATGGCGGTGCCGCCGAGGTCTACGCCGGCGACCACCTTCTCTGCGGGTGACATGGCTCGATCCTTTCTGATGTGGTCTGGTCGTTGCGAGTGGGCGGAGGTGTCTTAGCCCGCGGCATGTTCCGCGAAGCCCCGCTTCACACGGGCCACGATCGCCCGCAGGCCGCGGGTGCGGAGAATGCCGAGCACGTCGGCAAGCCCCATGCGTTCGAGAATGTCGTCGGAGATCGTGGCGACATCGGCCACTGGTCGGCCATTGATCGCCTCGGCGAGGATGGCCACGAAGCCCTTCACGGTCGGCGCCTCGGGGGCCACCTCGGCGACGAGCTGGGCGGAGCCACCGGCCGACTCCGTCCAGAGAAATACGGACGTCTGGCACTCGTGCACGCGGCGATCCTCGACCGCCTTCCGCTCCGCATAGTCCGCTGACAGCGGTGGCAGTCCGTGGGCGAAATCGACGAGAAGTTCGAGCTTCTCGCGCGCGTCCAGATCGGCGAACTCGCCGACCAGTTCATCGAGCCGTTCCCGCACGCTCTCCATGGCTCAGGCGTGCATCGCCGGCGCCGATGCGGCTACAGCGCCGCCAGGCTCCGCGCCCTTGGCGATCGGCACCCGCACGGCGTTGCCCCACTCGAGCCACGATCCGTCGTAGTTTTTCACGTTGCCGAACCCGAGCAGGTAGTTGAGCACGAACCAGGTCAGGCTCGACCGCTCGCCGATCCGGCAGTAGGCGATCGTCGGCGACCGCCGCTTCATCTTCAGCTCCTTGATGTAGAGCTTCTCCAGATCCTTGGCCGACTTGAACGTGCCGTCGTCGTGGCAATTCATCGGCCAGGGAACATTCTGGGCTCCAGGGATGTGCCCGCCGCGGATGGCGCCCTCGTTGGGGTAGTCGGGCATGTGCATCCGCTCGCCGCGGTATTCCTCCGGGCTGCGGACGTCGAGCAGCTGCCTGCCAGCCTTCGCGTGCTTGAGCACCTCGTCGCGGAGGGCCCGGATCGATCCGTCCTGCTCCTGCGCGGTGTAGTGAGTGTGCGGGGACGAGACCCGCTCGTTCGACCACGCCCGGCCGTCGAGCTCCCACCGCTTTCGGCCGCCGTTCATGATCCGGCAGTCCTTGTGGCCATAGAGCTTGAACACCCAGAAGGCGTAGCAGGCCCACCAGTTGTTCTTGTCGCCGTAGAAGACGACCGTCGTGTCGTTGGAGATGCCCCGCTCGGCGCAGAGTTTCTCAAAGGCGGCCCGGTCGATGTAGTCGCGGACGACCTGGCACTGCAGGTCGACCGCCCAGTCGATTTCGACGGCCCCGGGGATGTGGCCCTGCGTGTAGAGAGCCCGGTCCTCGTCCGACTCGACGATCCGCACCTGCGGGTCGGAGAGATGCTCGGCCACCCACTCGGTTGAGACGAGCACTTCGGGATGGACGTAGTCGGGCATGGGAACTCCTCGTCGGCGTTGCTGAATTTGGCGGGACGAACGCCGTGATTCATCGTAGACCATGCCCCGCGGGCCAGCAACGGCCCCTCATGCCGCGCCCGGGTTTTGATAGGATCGTGAGCCGACAGTTTTCCCGTCCCTCTCCTCCCTCCCGCGAGCACCGTTCATCCGATGGGTCCGGCCTTCATTTTCCAGATCAGCGACCTGAACAAGAAGTTTGGGCAGCGCGAACTCCTCAAGAACGTCAACCTGGCCTTCTACCCCGGCGCGAAGATCGGCCTGCTGGGCCGCAACGGCGCCGGCAAGAGCACGCTCATGAAGATCATGGCGGGCATCGACAAGGAGTACGACGGTGAGGCCCGGCTGGCCGAGGGCTACACGGTGGGCTACCTCGAGCAGGAGCCGCATCTCGATCCCAGCAAGACCGTGTTCGAGAACGTGATGGATGCGGTAGACCACTCGCGGGCCGTGCTGCGGCGGTTCGAGGAGATCAACGCCCGCCTCGGTGAGCCGCTCTCGGACGCGGAGATGGAGAAACTCCTCGCCGAACAGGCGACGGTGCAGGACGAGATCGACGTCAAGAATCTCTGGGACCTCGACCGGCAGGTGGAGATCGCGATGGACGCGATGAACCTGCCACCGGGCGATTGGGGCGTGACGAACCTCTCCGGCGGCGAGCGACGGCGGGTCGCCCTCTGCAAACTGCTCCTCGAGAAGCCCGACCTGCTCCTGCTCGACGAGCCGACGAATCATCTCGACGCCGAGAGCGTGAACTGGCTGGAGCGGCATTTGGCCGAGTACACCGGTACCGTGGTGGCCGTGACCCACGACCGCTACTTCCTCGACAACGTCGCCAAGTGGATTCTCGAGGTCGATCACGGCCGCGGGATCCCCTTCGAGGGCAACTACTCGTCGTGGCTCCAGCAGAAGAAGGCCCGACTCGAGCTGGAGGAGAAGCAGGTCAGCGCCCGCCAGAAGACCCTCGACAAGGAACTCGAGTGGGTGCGGATGTCGCCCAAGGCCCGACAGGCCAAGAGCAAGGCCCGCCTCGCGGCCTACGATAAGCTCGCCGCAGAGCAGGCAGCAGTCCGGGATCAGGACATCGAGATCTTCATCCCTGCCAGCCGGCCGCTCGGCGACCAGGTGATCGACGTCGACAACATCTCCAAGGCCTTCGGCGACAAGCTCCTGTTCGAGAACCTGTCGTTCAAGCTGCCTCCGGGAGGCATCGTGGGGATCATCGGCCCCAACGGCGCCGGCAAGACGACCCTCTTTCGGATGCTCGTTGGCGCGGAAAAGCCGGATTCTGGCACGGTCAAGGTGGGCTCCACGGTGGACATCGGCTACGTGGATCAAAACCGCGACGCCCTCGACCCGATCAAGACGGTGTTCGAGGAGATCTCGGAGGGTCACGACACGATCGAACTGGGCAAGCGGGCAGTCAACGCCCGGAGCTACGTCGCCAAGTTCAACTTCATGGGGCCGGACCAGCAGAAGAAAGTGGGCACGCTCTCCGGCGGCGAACGCAACCGCGTGCATCTCGCGAAGCTGCTCCGGGGCGGGGCCAACCTCCTGCTGCTCGACGAGCCCACCAACGACCTCGACGTCGACACGCTGCGGTCGCTCGAGGAGGGCATCACGAGCTTCGCCGGCTCGGTGGTGGTGATCACCCACGATCGCTGGTTCCTCGACCGGCTGGCGACCCACATCATCGCCTTCGAGGGAGACGGCTACGTCCATGTCTGCGAAGGCAACTTCGAGGTCTACGAGCGAAGCCGCAAGGAACGGCTCGGCCTCGCCGCCGACGAGCCGCACCGCTTCCGCTACAAGAAGCTGACGCATTGAGTCGCGCGGGCGGGCCATCCTGGCCCCGTCCGCTTACAGGGCCGGCATCCTGCCGGCCCTGTAGCACAGGTTTTCAACCTGTGTCTTATTGCCGCCGCGAGCGTGTCGGGCCATCCTGGCCCCGTCCGCTTACGCGGCCGGCATCCTGCCGGCCCTGTAGCACAGGTTTTCAACCTGTGTCTTATTGCCGCCGCGAGTGTGTCGGGCCATCCTGGCCCCGTCCGCTTACGCCGCCGGCATCCTGCCGGCCCTGTAGCACAGGTTGTTAACCTGTGTCAGCTTCACGCCGTCAGGAAGCCCCGAGCGGCCGCGAGGGGATCCCGGCCTGATGCACCACCGAGCATCGGCTCCCCCGGCGCCTCACCGTGTCGGGCTTCTGCGATGCGTCGCGGCTCAGGCGAGTCGTGCGGCGTCGAGCGATGCGCGGTCGCCGTGCCAGGCGTCGCGGTCCACGTTGCCCCGCACGCCGGGCACCGCCCCCTTCGACGTGTACTGCCAGAACGACCACTGCTCCCACGCTTTCGGCACGTACTTCTCCGGATCGTCGACGTAGGCCGCCAGCCAGAGCGGACAGTCGAGCGCGGCGCCGTCGCCCGCTTCATCGCGCCAGAAGTAGAGGCCCGTGTAGATGATGGGCGGGGCTCCCATTCGTTCGCGGAGCCTCGTCACGAATGCCTCCGTCCAGGCTCGGACCTCAGGCGGCTTCAGGCCGTCGTCCTTCTCGAGGTCGAGCACGATCGGCAGGTCGCCCGCCAGCGGCCGCACCGTGTCGAAGACGAAGTCGGCCTGGCCGGCGGCGTCGCTGCCGGGCCGGCCAAAGTGGTAGGCGCCGCGAATCAGTCCGGCCGCGGCGATCGCCGGCCAGTTGACGGCAAACCTCGCATCGACGTGCGTGAGCCCCTCGGTCGCCTTGCAAAAGCAGAACTCGATTCCGGCCTCTGCGACCTTCCCAAAATCGACATCCCGCTGCCAACGGGAGACGTCGATGCCCTGGATCGGGAACGTGCCGCCCCGGGCCGACGTCTCGGCCGCCACCGCGAGGCCTGTCACCGAGGCGAGACCCGACGCGAGCAGCGTCCGCCGCGACAATCCCATCGAGGTTCTCACGGCGGTTCAGGCCATCGGGAGCCGGGCCGCCGATGCGGCTGCCCGCAGCTCCTTCGGCAGCGGGAAGTAGACGTCTTCTTGGCGGATCGACCGCTCCTCTATCTCGGCGCCGTAGCGGTCTCGCAGCCAGGCCAGGCAATCTTGCACGACGGCCTCGGGGGCGCTGGCGCCCGCGGTGATCACCACCGTCTCCTCGCCATGGAACCAGGCGGGGTCGATTTCCCCGGCACCGTCGATGAGGTGGGCCGAGATGCCCCGCTCGCGGGCGAGTTCGGCGAGCCGCTGGCTGTTGGAGCTGTTCTGACTGCCGAGGACGATCACGAGGTCGGCGTCTTCCGACAGGAGGCGGACCGCTTCCTGGCGATTCTGCGTGGCGTAGCAGATGTCATCCTTCGGCGGGCCGATGATCTGCGGAAACCGCTCCTTGAGTCGGGCGATGATTCGCGACGCGTCGTCGACAGAAAGCGTCGTCTGCGTGAGATAGGCCAGTTTGTCGTCCGTGCCAAACGGCAGCGTGTCGACGTCCTCCGGCGACTCGACCAGCGTGAACGCCGCCGGCGCCTGGCCGATCGTGCCGATCACCTCGTCGTGCCCCTCGTGGCCGATGAGCACGATCCGGTAGCCCTGAGTGGCGTACTTGATCGCCTCGAGGTGCACCTTGGTGACGAGCGGGCAGGTCGCGTCGATCGCCCGCAGCTTCCGCTCGGCGGCCACGCGGCGAATCTCCGGCGCCACGCCGTGGGCCGAGAAGAGCAAGACCGCGCCCTGCGGCACCTCTTCCACCGTGTCGACGAAGACCACACCCTCGCGGACGAAGCGGTCCACCACGTGCCTGTTGTGGACGATCTCGTGGAACACGTAGATCGGCGTGCCGTGGAGGCGGATCGCCGTCTCCAGCGTCTCGATGGCCATGTTGACACCGGCACAGAAGCCGCGGGGGCTGGCGAGGAGGATTTTCATCGGCGTTTCGCACTCGGGGCGGGGGCCTGCCGCCATAGGGTACAACGGTCTGGGCCGCGATCGCATCGTAGTGCAGGCGGCGAAACGCGGCCAGACAGGCCGGTTGCCGGGGCTCCCCGCCACGGCCCAAGGGAGCGGGTGCATGCAGGTCGGGACACCACACTCAGTGCCGTCGCCGCAGCACGGTCAGGCGGCTGTCCGCGACCCCGTGGCGTGGCGGCTGGCCGAACTGCCGGCGGGCACTGATCTGGCTGCCGCCGAGGCCTTCTGCCGGGCCGTCGCCCGGCGCCACTACGAGAACTTCACCGTCGCGACCCGGCTCGTGCCGCCACGGCTCCGCCAGCACCTCGCCAACGTCTATGCCTTCGCCCGCTGGGCCGACGACCTCGGCGACGAATCGGCGTCGTCGGCGGAGGCGGGAGCCGCGCTTGCCGCATGGCGGGAGGAACTCGACGCCTGCTTCGCCGACCGGCCGCGGCATCCCGTGCTGGTGGCGCTGGCCGCCACGATCCGTGAGGCCGGCCTCGACCGGCAGCCTTTCGCCGACCTGATCGACGCCTTCGAGCAGGACCAGAAACAGACGCGGTATGCGACCCGCGACGAGCTGCAGGGTTACTGCCACCGCTCGGCCGATCCCGTCGGCAGGATCGTGCTGGCGTTGGAGGGCTGTCGCGACCCGCGACTCGTGTCGATGTCCGACTCGATCTGCACCGGGCTCCAACTCGTCAACTTCTGGCAGGACATTCGCCGCGACCGGCTCGCCGGCCGCGTCTATCTGCCGCTTGACGACATGACGCGGCATGGCGTCGACGAGGCGATGCTCGATGCGCCGTCGGCCTCCCCTGCCCTGCGGCGGCTCGTGGCTGACGAGGTCGAGTGGGCCCGCCGCTGCTTCGCCGAGGGAGCGCCGCTGGCCGCTGCCGCCCCCGCCGTGCTCCAGCCTGCGATCGAGATGTTTATCGGTGGCGGCCGGGCCGTCGCCGACGCGATTGAGCGGGCGGGTTTTGACACGCTCGCCCGGCGGCCCACGGTGGGCCGCTGGGCGAAGACACGGCTGGCGGCCCGCGCGTGGTGGCGATCCCGTGTGGCCGGCGGGGGCCGCGCATGACGACCCTCGCGGCCGACCATCGGGAGTGCGCGGCGATCCTGCGGAGATCGGGCTCGAGCTTCGCGATGCCGATTGCGCTGTTGCCGGAGGCGAAGCGACGTGGCACGACGGCGCTCTACGCCTTCTGCCGCGTAGCCGACGACCTTGTGGATGACGCCGGCGATCGCGCCGCTGCTGTCGCCGGGCTGGCCGCCTTTTCCGCCGCCACCGACGAGGCTCTCGCGGGCGGCCCGGTTGGTGATCCGGTGCTCCGCGCCGTTGCCGACACCGTCCGCCGCTACGCGATTCCCGAGCACTGCCTGCGGGATATCCTCGCGGGCGTGCGGATGGACCTCGACCAAACCCGTTACGAGACCCCTGCCGAAGTCGATCTCTACTGCAGCCGCGTGGCGAGCGCCGTGGGCATCGCCGCCATCCACGTCTGGGGATTCACCGACCCCGCAGCGATCGACGTCGCCCACGACTGCGGCGTCGCCTTTCAGTTGACCAACATCCTCCGCGACATCCCCGAGGATCTCGGGCGTGGGCGGGTCTATCTGCCGGCGGAAGACTTTGCGGCGTGTGGCTGCACCATAGACGACCTGCTGGCGGGCCGGATCGGGCCGCCGTTCGCCCGGCTCGCCGCGGTGGAGACCCAGCGGGCGGCGGAGAGGTTTCGACGGGCGGCGGTGCTTGATGGCATGCTGACGACCGACGGCCGGGGCGTGTTTCGCGCCATGTTCGGCGTCTACCGGTCGCTGCTGCAGGCGGTGAGGCGGCGGGGAGCCGGCATCTTCACGGCGAAGGTCAAGGCTTCCAAGCCACGGCTCATGGCCTCGGCGGTCGCGACGCTCGCCTGTGGAACGAAGGTGTGGCGATGAGCGGCGGTCCCCAGATTGAGTCGCCGCACGTGATCGTCGTTGGCGGCGGGCTCGCCGGACTCGCCGCGGCGGCGGCGCTCGCGGAAAGCCGCTGTCGCGTGACGCTACTCGAAGCGCGGCGGCGGTGTGGCGGCCGCGCGGCGTCGTATGAGGACCCGGTGGGCGGCGGGCTCGTCGATGCTTGCCAGCACGTGGCCATGGGCTGCTGCACCAACTTCCTCGACCTCTGCCGCCGGGCCGGCCTCGACGATGCCCTGCGCCGCGACAGGACGCTCTGGTTCATCGGTCCCGAGGGAGACCGCAGCCGCTGCACGCCGTCGCGGGTTTTACCGGCGCCACTGCACCTCGCTCCCCTGCTGTTCGGCATGCGGCATTTCTCGGTCGGCGAGAAGCTTGCCCTCGGCCGGGGCATGCTGCGGCTGGCCCGGTATCGGCCCGCCGAAGGGGCCGAGACGGCGACGGCGCTTGAGTGGCTGCGCTTGATCGGTCAGCCCGAGCGGGTGATCCGCCTCTTCTGGCAGCCGGTGATCGAAAGCGCGCTTGGCGAATCGATCGACCTCGTGGGAGTTGGGGCCGCCCGCAAGGTGGCGGTCGACGGCTTTCTCGCGCATCGCGACGCGGCCGACCTGATCGTGCCCACGGAGCCGCTGGGCCGGCTGTTCGGCGATCGGCTCGTCGGCTGGCTGGAGGGGGCGGGCGTCGTCGTCGAAAGCGGGATGACGGTCACGGAGATCGAGCGAGCCACCGATGGACGGGTGGCCGCCGTCCGCTGCGGAACGGAGTCGATCCCATGCGATGCCGTCGTGCTCGCGGTGCCGTGGAAGGCCGCGGGCCGGCTGGTGCCCGATGTCGTGCCAGACGTGGCCGAGCAGCTGGCGGGATCGCCGATCACGGCGGTGCACCTCTGGTTTGATTGCGACGTGATCGACGTTCCCCACGCCGTGCTGGTGGGTCGCGTGTCGCAGTGGGTGTTTCGCGGCGAGCCGGGGTCGGGCACTCACGGCCATTGCCAGGTGGTGATCAGCGCGTCCCGCGGGCTGATGCAGGGCGACCGGCAGAAGCTCGTGGACCAGGTGGTCGCGGAACTGCGGGAGGTGTTTCCGGCTGCCCGCAACGCCACGCTCCGGGACGCGAAGGTCGTGACCGATCCCACGGCCGTGCTCTCGGTGCGGCCCGGCGTCGATGCCCAGCGGCCTGCCGCCACCACTCACGTGCCCAATCTCTTTCTCGCGGGCGATTGGACGGCCACGGGCTGGCCGTCGACGATGGAGGGAGCGATCCGCAGCGGCCGCATCGCCGCGGTGGCTGCCGGCCGGTATCTCGGGCTCACCGTGCCCGCCGTGGTGCCTGAGCTCCCGAAAAACCCGCTCGTGCGGCTGATCACGGCGGGCTGATGCTGGTTGATACGGTTCGCACGTACGCGATTCGAGTAGCACAGGTTTCCAACCTGTGCCGGATGTGCCGCAGGTGGAAAACCA
>QWPO01000117.1 GCA_003669255.1 Planctomycetota bacterium
ACGGTCTTCTTCATGGGCGGGACGCGGCTCCTGGGAGCTGCGAGTATACCTCCGCCCGGGGGTGGCCCCGCGTCGCCCCTGAGGAGCGACGCGGGCCACCGGAATGATCAGCGTCGGGCCGGAAGCTGGCCGGTCGGCGTCAGTTCGTCGATGATTCGTGGGATGTACTTGGCAAGGACCTCAGCGAGTTGATCGCGATCGATGCCCTTGGAACGGGCGTAGTGATCGAGTTCCTGCTGGCCGAACGTGTCCTCAATCTGTCGCCGATCCACGGGCTTGTTGGGGCCGGTGCGGACCCACGAGTCAACCTGCTCCCGCATCCCCTTCTCCTCGAACTGCTTGACGACCTCAGGCAGCTTCTGGGCCGAGCCGCCGCCGAAGATCTGCGAGAGGATATCACCGAGATCGTTTGGCGACGGCATGCCTTGCGGGGGCTGTTGCGGCCGCTGCTGGGGCTGGGGGCGCTGCTGAGGCTGCTGCTGTTGGGCTTGCTGCTGCGCCGCGCCTTCGAGGACCTGCTTGAGAATCTCGCCGAGAATGTCCATGGTGACCTTTTCGTCGCTGGAGAATCGATCGATCGTCGGCAGCGCCGACGTGGAACGAGCAGTCTACGGCCGTCCTGAGCCAGGGAAAAGCAGCCGGTGTCAGTCGAGCGAAACCGCTTCGCCGCCGGCCCGCGTCGCGAGCTGACCGAGAATCTGCACCGAGGTGTCTTCCGATACCAGCCGCACCGACCCGTCCGCCATGGCCATGTTCGCCCCGGCGGTGTGAAAGCTGTACACGAGCCAGCCGTTTTCGTTGGAGCCGTTGACCCGCATCAGCGTGGTGGGGATTGGCCCTGCGGTTGGGCCCGACGTGCACCACGCGGCGGCTTTCTCACCGAAGCCGTAGGGATTGTCGTTGGTGGCCCAGGCCCCACCCTGCGCCCGCGCGCAGCCGGCGCCCGCCGCCTGATCCGCGTTCGCCGGAGAGCGGATTCGTCCCCGCCACACGTCCTCGCGGCCGGCACACTCGCTGAGCAGAATCGTCTTCGAGAGGCCGTCGGTGATCTTGGACATGGTGCACCGCGGACGCGCGGCGGTGGCGCCACAGTTCGTCCACGCTTCCGTCGGCCCTGGTCCGGCCGTCACGGTGCCGGCAGCCAGGCCGGCCAGGGCGTTGAAGTTCGTACCCGTCCCGGCCACCAGGAAGTAGTCGCCGCACGCGCCGGTCTTTCGCGGGTTCTCGATCTTGTCTTGGATCCGGTTGGGGAACGGCGACGATGGGCATTGCAGCACCGGGAGGAAGGTCCGGGCCAGCACGCGATTGCCGGTGGCGGTGTCGTCGAGCACGCCCGCGGTGCCGCCGCTCGGCGCGGAGCCGTCTTGGTTTTCCCACCAGTTCCGCGACAGGTCGTAGCTCGCCATCAGCGCCGTCTCTCCCACGTAGGGCAGCACGTCCGGGGTCCAGCTCCGGTGTGCCATCGTCGGCTCGCAGGCGGTGATCGCGCCGGAGAAGAGCCGCTTCAGCGGCGGCAGCATCCGCCGGGCGGTTTCGAAGTTGTGAAACGCGATCGGGAGCTGGCGGAGCTTGTTGGCGCATGCCGTTCGCTGCGCCGATTCCCGCGCGGACTGCACCGCAGGCAGAAGCAGGCCGATCAGCGTGGCGATGATCGCGATCACCACGAGCAGCTCCACAAGCGTGAAACCACGACGCTCGGCGTTGACGGTGGTGGTGCGGCGCATGGCGGCGACTCCTGACGGCGGGCACGTCACCGGATGCTATCGCCGCCGCCGGCCTGGAGGCGCCGGGAATCCGTCGCCACGGCTGGTGAACTTTTCACCGGCTGGGTGGCCGGCGGAAAAAAGACGGGGTCATGCGTGGTTCGCCCGCGGCCTCACGGCCGGTCGGCTTTCACTCGCCACGCACTCGCGCATGGATCATGTGCGAGCCGTGTCAGTCGTCGAGGCCAAGCTGACGGAGCTTGGTTCGCAGTGTTGCCCGGTCGAGGCCGAGGAGTTTGGCGGCGGCCGTGCGGTTGCCGCCGGTGTGAGCGAGTGCCTCGCGAAGGAGCGTGGCCTCGACGAGCCGCACGGTGCGGTTGTGGAGGTCGGGTTCGGGCAGTCGGCCGAAGGCGGCGCGGGCGGCCGCGGCCCAGTCTTTGATGGCGGAGTCTAGGTGGTGGCTGACGGCACCGAGCGGCCCGGCTCCGTCGGCGACGACGTTGGTCGGCGGGAGGTGCTCGGGCCGCAGCGCCGCGCCGCGGGCGACCACGGCGGCGTGCTCGACGGCTGCCCGAAGTCCACGGACGTGCTCAGCCCAGTCGCGGTCCGCGAGCGCTGCGAGAAACTCGGGCGACAGAGCAGGCACGACCGCTGCCCGCGTGGCGGCGGCATGACGGGCGAGAAATGACCGTGCGAGTGGTTCGATGTCGTCGCGGCGGTCGGCAAGCGACGGTAGCGCGATCGCGGCCGATTCGAGGTCCGCTACCAGGCCGGCGTCGAGAACGAGTATCTGGGGGCCCAGCCGGCTCGAGAGGATCAGCCTGACATCGAGCGGCCGGGGGGAACCGCCACGCCGCGGTGCCCCAATCGCAAACGCCTGCGCGATCCGGGCCTGAACTTCTCGCGGCGCTACCTCAATCTCCTCGATCAAGAGCGTGCCTGTGTCGGCGAGCGTGAGCAGCCCGTCGCCGTCGCCACCCCCAAAGAGTTCGTCGCCGATCGCGGTGGCCGCAAGGGCCGCGAGGCTCGTGGCCACGAACGGGCCGCCAGACCTGGGGCCATGGGCGTGCACGGTGCGAGCCACGAGTTCCTTGCCGCTGCCCGCGGGGCCCGTGATCAACAGCGGCCGCTCGTCCGCGGCGGCGGCTGCGATTCGCTTGTAGACCTCCTGCATCGCGGCGGAAGATCCGATGAGTGGTTGTGGCGGTGCCTCCGGCTCGGTGGACGAGTCTCCGCCAGGCCGCGCCGCGAGTGCCCTGGCGACCACCACCGAGACATGCTCGAGGTTGAACGGTTTGACGAGGTAGTCGAAGGCCCCGGCGCGGACGGCGCGGACGGCCGTATCGAGGTCGCCAAACGCCGTCATCACCACGATTGGGGTGGCGGCCGCCGTGTCCCGCAGATCGGGAATGGCTTCGATCCCGTCGCGGCCGGGGAGGCGGACGTCGAGGAGGATGGCGTCGGGCCGGGAACGGGCCGCAGCGGCGAGGGCCTCGGTGACATTTGCCGCCACATCGACGGCATGCCCCTCGTCGGTGAGAAGCTCGCGCAGGCTCCAGCCGATGGCTGGCTCGTCGTCGACGACCAGGATGCGGCTCATGCGACGGGCTCCGCGGTTCCGCGGGAGGCGGCGGTCGTCGCCACGGGCAGCGCGATCGTAAACCGCGTGAGGCCGTCGGCCCTTCGCCAGGCGAGCACGCCGCCGTGCTGTTCCGCCACCGCCCGTGCCACCGACAGCCCGAGGCCAACACCCTCCTGCTTGCCGGTCACGAACGGCTCGGCCAGTGCTGTGCCAAGCTCAGGCGGTGGTCCAGGCCCGTCGTCCACGACGATGAACGTGATCCGGCCTGTGGTGACCTCGGTGGCAATCGTCACGTGGCCGCCCCCTCCGGTGGCGTCGATCGCGTTGAGGGCGAGGTTCACGAGCGCCGCCCGCAGTGCCTCGCGACGGCCCATCAGGCTCGCGCCGCGCGCCGGACCAGCGGCGAGTTTGACACCGGCGTGGGCACACCGTGGTCCCACGAGGTCGAGAACCTCGGCCACGAGCGCGTCGACGTCCACTGCTGTCGGCTCCGTGGCCGGCGGCTTACCGAGGGCGAGCAGGCCGCGGACTTCCTCCTCGACAATGTCGAGCTGCCGGCAGGCGACGGCGAGGCTGTCATCGATACGGCAGCCTGGGTCGGCCCCGGGGCAGCGCCGGCGGTGGAGATCGATCGCAAGCCTGGCGCCGGTGATCGCGTTGCGGAGTTCGTGGGCGAATCCCGCCGCAAGCTGGCCGAGGAGCCGCTGTCGTTCACTGGCGATGAGACGCGACCGGAGCGACTCCAGTTCGCCGCTCATCCGCTCGACGCCCGCGGCGAGGCGGCCCACCTCGTCATTGTCGGTCTCGGCGGCCGCGGCCCCGAACTCGCCCGCTGAGATCCGTTCCACCCGCCGTTCGATCGCGCCGATTCGCCGCGCGATCCGGCCGGTCGTGGCCAGACCCAGTGGCACGAGCACCGCGAGCGTGGTGGCGGCGACGGCGAGCACCGGCCAGGCTGCCGACCAGGTCGTCATCGCGAGGCTCTTCAGCGGGGTGAGCACGAACGCCCGCTCGGGTCGTACTCCTGCGGCGCGAATCACGGCGACCGCATACCGCGTGCGACCGAGGCCGATCGTGTCGCCGTCGCGTGCCGTTCGCAGGGAGTCTTTTACCTCCTTGAGCTTCTCCGGCGCGAGCGTGGCGGCCCCCGGCGCATCGGTATCGTCGTCCCAGACGATCAGTTCACTCCCGGTGAGGTCGCCGAGCGCGTCGAGGACCGCCGGTACCAGCGCGATCCGCGAGCGGTCGAGGGCGGCCACGATCCGTTCGCGGCCAGTGCGGGCGGCGACGACGGCACTACGTGTCGCCAACCAGGCAGCAAAGGCGACGTTGGCCAGCACCGCGATCAGCACCAGGCCCACGACGGGCCAGACGAGCTGGGCGGAGAGCGTGCGACCCGGAAGCGGCATGGACGACTCGATTCGGATGTCAGGCGGCCGCCATCCATCGTACCGGTCGAACGGCCGTATCATGGGGGCATGAATCCCCGCGTTGTGATCGCCTGCCTGCTCGCCCTGGTCGCGGCAACGGCGCGCGGTGAGGCCGCGGTTCCCCGAGAGCTCGTCACGTTTGGGCCGCCGTCAGCCGGCCCGCTGTTTGCTGGTGGCGGGGCGGATGCCTGGGACCGCGACCTGCGGGAGCGGGGCTGGATCCTGCGGCACGGGGGCTGCTGGCATCTCTGGTACACGGGTTCGAACCCCGACCGTGATCCCGGACGGCGGCTCGGCCATGCGACGAGTGGCGACGGCCTCAACTGGACGCGGTCCACCGGCCCGCTCCTGCCAGGCCGCTGGGTCGAGGATGTCTGCGTGGCGAGAGTGAGCGGATCCGTTGGGGAACGTTTCCTCATGGTCGCCGAAGGCGAGCATGACATTGCCCACCTGCTCGCATCGCCAGATCTGCTGTCGTGGCGGCCCTGCGGCCCGCTCGACATCCGCCTTGCGTCGGGCGCGGCGATTCCCGACGGCCCGCGCGGCACACCCACGCTCTGGTTCGACGGCGGTCTTTGGCACCTCTACTACGAGCGGCGAGACGATGGCGTGTGGCTGGCCACGTCGCGGGACTGCCGCACGTTCACCAACGTCAGCGACGAACCTGTGCTGGCCTGCGGCCCGGAGGATTTCGACCGGCATGGGATCGCGATCGATCAGATCGTGCGGTTCGACGGCCGGTGGTATGCCTACTACCACGCCAGTCCGGATCCTATGCGGCAGACGTGGCAGACCTGCATCGCCGCGAGCGACGATCTCGTCCATTGGGAGAAGTGGGAGGGCAATCCCGTTTTGCCTGTGGACCCCGCTCATCCGAAGCGGTCGAGCGCGACCGTCATCCACGACGGTGAGCGGCTGCGGCTCTACACTACCCATCCCGACGTCCGCGTGCGGTTCTCGGTCGATCCTGTCGCGGCCGGCCGGCTCAGGCGCTGACCGGTTCGATGAACATCGCCCGGGCATTGCCGTGGCAGACGCCGGCGACCACGGCGTCGAGCCAGTCGCGGCGGTCGGGGAGCCGGCCGCTGGCGACGTCGCTGCCGAGCAAGTCGCAGAGAATCCGGCGAAAGTATTCGTGTCGCGGATAGGAGAGGAACGACCGCGAGTCGGTGACCATCCCCACGAATCGCGCGAGCAGGCCGAGGTCGGAGAGCATGTTCATCTGGTCCCGCATGCCCCGCTCCTGGTCCATGAACCACCAGCCGCTGCCCCACTGCATCTTGCCGGGGATGGCGCCATCCTGGAACGAGCCCGGCATCGCGGCGAAGACGGCGTTATCGGCAGGGTTGATGTTGTAGAGGATCGTGCGGCCGAGGGTGTTTTCTCCCGAGAGCCGGCCGAGGAGGCGGATGAGCCCGGGGCCCTGTGGCAGGTCGCCGATCGTGTCGCAGCCGGCATCGGCGCCGAGCCGCTTCGCCAGCAGCAGGTTGGGATCGCGGAAGGCGCCGAGGTGCAACTGCGTGACGAAGCCCCGGGCGTGGTTGAGTCGGGCGATGTGGAGCACGATGGAGGTTGCGAAGCGGTCGGCTTCCTCGGGCGTGGCGGCCGTGCCGGCCATGGCTCGCTGCCAGATCGAGGCGGCCTCTGCGTCGGTGCAGTGCGTGGCGGCGAGCACGTCGAGCCCGTGGTCGCTTGCCCGGCAGCCGGCGGCGGCGAAGTCGGCGTGCCGCTTGGCGAGCGCCGCGAGCAGGCCGGCGTGGGTGTCGGTGCCGATCCCGGAGATGTCGGCGAGCTTCTTCGCCCAGGCCTTCACCTTCTCGGGCTGGTGCACCTTGCCGGCCACATCGGGGCGGAAGGTGGGTACGACCTTCACGGGGAAGCCCGAGGCGGTGATTCGCGCGTGCCAGTCCAGCGGATCGACTGGGTCATCGGTCGTGCCGACGAGCGCCACGTTCATCTTCGTGAGGATGCCCCGGGCGGTGAGCGGGCCGCTGGTGAGCTGGCGGTTGGCCTCCGTCCAGACCCTCTCGGCGGTGGTGCCGTCGAGCAGGTCGTCGATCCCAAAATGGCGGCGGAGTTCGAGGTGGGCCCAGTGAAAGAGTGGGTTACGCAGCGTGTGCGGGACCGTCTCCGCCCAAGCCTGGAACTTCTCCCGCGGCGTGGCGGAGCCGGTGATCCGCTCCTCGTTCACCCCGTCGGCCCGCATCGCCCGCCACTTGTAATGGTCTCCCTCCAGCCAGGCGGCGTGGAGGGTGTCGAACCGCCGGTCCTCGGCGATGTCCTTTGGGCTCAGGTGGCAGTGGTAATCGACGATCGGCTGCGTCGCCGCCACGCGGTGGTAGAGGTCGGCTGCCACCGGGGTGGAGAGCAGAAAGGCGTCGTCGCAGAATCCCATGGTGTGCCTACCGTTTTGCGAGGGCGTCGCGGATCTCGCGGAGCAGCACCACATCTTCCGGCGGCGGCGGTGGGGCCGCGGTCGTGACCGTGTCGAACTTCGCCTTGGCGGAGTTGAGCGCCTTGATGACGAGGAAGATCGCCCCGGCCACGAGCAGGAAGTCGACCACCGACTGGATGAAGGGGCCGTAGTTGAGGATCGGATAGGCCTGGTCCATCATCACTGGCTTCCCGTCCTCCATCACCATCGTGCCGTCGGCGTTGAGCTTCGGGGCCTCGGTCTGGATCTTGTAGGCCAGGTCGGTGAAGTTCACGCCGAACTTGCTCGTCAGCAGGTTCAGGGGGGGCATGATGATGTTGGCGACGAGCGAGCTGATGATCTTGCCGAATGCGCTGCCGATCACCACGCCCACGGCGAGGTCGATCACGTTGCCGCGCATCGCGAAGTCGCGAAACTCTTTGAGCAGGCCCATGGTGCGGTGCTTCCGGGGTGAGGGGGAGTGGGGCGACAGTATGCCGTGGCGCCGGCCGCGGCTTCAACAGTCGCCGGCGCGAGGCAGGGGCGGGTAGATTGGCCCGCGTTCCCGTCCCACCCCGGTGCCGCCCCTCATGTCGACGATCGGCCTCGCCCTCTCCGGCGGTGGATTCCGCGCCACCCTCTACCACCTCGGCGTGATCCGCTATCTCCGCGACAGCGGCACGTTGCCCCTCGTGGGCGACATCGCCGCGGTCTCCGGCGGCAGCATCTTGGCCGCCCACCTGGTCCTCAACTGGGATCGCTACACCGGCACCGATGCCGAGTTCGCGGAGGCGGCCGGCGAGGTGATCCGGTTCGTGCAGCACGACGTCCGCAACCGGATCGTCCGCCGCCTCCCGCTGCTGTTCCCGATCAGGCTCTTTGGGAAGCTCACCGGCTGGTCGGCCGCGAGCTTCACGCCCAACGCGCTCCTGGAGAAGTACTACCGCACATTTCTCTACGGTGACCGCCGGCTCTTTGAGCTCCCCGAGCAGCCGGCGCTGCACATGCTCGCCACAAACGTCAGCGACGGTGTGATGGCTGTTTTCAACCGCGAGGGCCTGCACATCCAGAAGCGGGAGCAGGGGGAGACCGATCCCTTCCGGCACATCGCGGGGCAGACGGCAACCATCGCGAAGGTGGTGAGTGCCTCGTCGGCGTTTCCGGGTTTCTTTCCGCCGGTGGAGATCACCGCCCACGATCTCGGCGTGCACGAGGGACAGTTTCCGACGGAGTCGTTCACCGACGGTGGGGTGTACGACAACCTCGGCATCCGCGGCTTCGCCTGGCTCACCGAACAGCACGGCCGTTCGTACCACCGGGTGGTGGTCAGCGACGCCGGCAAGCCGTTTCAGATCCTCGGCAACGCCCCGCTCGGCTTCATCGCCCAGTCGATCCGCGCCACCGACATCCTCTGGGATCGCGTCTGGCAGCTGGAGCGGGAAAACTTCGGCGACCAGAACGGCTTCCACTTCCTGCCTGTGACGCACGTCGTTGACGCCCACGAGGATCCGCACGGCTTGCATCCGGTGGTGCAGGCGGAGGTGTCGGGCATCCGCACCGACCTCGACCGGTTCAATGACCTGGAGGTCAACGCCCTCGTTGCGCACGGCTACGAGGTGGCCCGCAGCTTCCATCGCCGGATGGGGGCGAAGGCGCTCCGGCCGGTCCACGACGGCCCGCCATGGGAGCCGCTGCCGGGTCGGCATTCGGTGATGGTGTCGCCGCCGGCGGAAGCCAGCCACGGCACCGCCCGGACGACGGGCACGAACTCGTCGGCCCGGCTGGCCGAGTTGCTCCGTCGCTCCAGCCACCGCAAGGTTTGGGCGACGCTGCTCGACTGGAAGGACTGGCCGAGCTACCTCTACGTGGCGCTTGGGCTGCTGCTGTTCGTCTACCTGCCGATGCGGTTCTACGCGGTGCACCGCCGCGCCGAGATGCTCACCAGCGTGATCGACTCGATTGCCAAGGGCGATCCCGACATCCGCCTCGTGCTCGACCTCGTGGAGAGCGATCCGGTCACCGGCTGGCAGAAGCTTGACGTCACCGATGCCGCCGAGCCGACCGTCGACGACTACGCCGGTGTCGAGATCCTTTCCTACAGCCGGATCAACGACCTCCGGACAGCCTGGAGTGGCGGCCTTCGGCCCGATCGTGGCGGGCAGGTTCGCTTCCGCGACCGCGTGGTGATCCGCCTCACCGACGACGCGCGACGGCAGAAGGGGGTTGTGTTTCGGACCGCGCTCCCGGTGGAGGGCGTCGAATACCGCCAGCCGAATGGTTCCATTCCGGGGCGGGTGCGCCGCGTGAAAGAGCGGGCCGCCGACGGTTCGGAGGAGAGTCGTTACGAGTATCACGTCGATCTGTCGGACGCCCCGGTCGGCGAGCCGGTGTCGCTCGAACTCGCGGCGGTGGTGCGATACACATCGCTTCCCGCGGGTCGGCTACCGCTGGTGATGCAGTTCAACGCTGATCTGCTCACCGTCTGGATCCTGTTTCCCGACGACCATCCCTACCGGCGCTACCAGCTCGTCACCTATCCGCGCGGGCAGGACGCGGCGGTTGAGCCGCTCACCTCGCGATACACGATCGACCATCCCTACGGCAGGCTGATCGGCTGGTCGGTGATCATGCCGAAGCAGGGTAGCGTGTACGAGTGTCGCTGGACGGGCAACTGATCCGGTGGGTGAGTCAGCGGCCACAGCGGATGCCGGCCCAG
>QWPO01000024.1 GCA_003669255.1 Planctomycetota bacterium
AAGAGGTCGAGCGAATGGGCTGCCGCGATGCAATCGACTTCAAGGGAGTAGCTCATCCCAGTCTCTTCTAGATTTTGGCGAAACACGCCATCAATCAAACCCACAGTCGGAAAGTTCTGTATTGCGAAGGATAGCCCGGTCAATGGCACTTCGCCAACGGTCTTCCGGCTGATGAGCGACTCGTGAGTCTCGGGAGGAGCGGGCCCGGGCGTCCGGAGCGGGTTTCTCGAAACGCCCCGCACCCGCTTTGTTGGCGTTTTTCTCGCGTCGGCGCAGACCGCGTCCCAGTTCGCAGTTTCCCGACATGCGCAGGTCGCGTCCGCCGCCGCTCAGAGGCTGTGGATGTCAATCGCGGGCAGGTCGTCCGGTGAAGCTTGGAAGACTGCCCAGTCGTCGTGGACTTGCACGAGCTCGCCCCAGTCAGTGGGCGGGCCACGAGCGGGCGACACCGGCGGCGGTTCGAACGGTTCGCCGAGGTGTGTCAGGATCTTCCGGATCGGCCCCGGGTCGGTGATGAAGGCGATGAGCCGGATGTCACCGCCACACGCTGGGCACGCAAGCGGAAACTCCTCCCCCACCCGGGCCATCAGTTTCGCCCAGGCCATTCGCGAGGTGTCGTGCGAGCGGGGCTTTGCATGAGTGTCGCAGCAGCCTTCCACGGCATGTCCGCCGACAGCCCCGCCGGCGGCCTGCCCGCCGGTGGCGGCGTCGCCGCGCTTGCCAATATTCCCGATCGCCAGCGACGTGACGGCTTTCCGCAGCCGGTGATTCGGCGCGAATACTCCGTGATAGCGATGCCGGTGCTTCCGCGGCGGCGGGACGAGATCGGCGAGCCGGTCGAGGAACTCAAACGGCGAGAGCCCGACGACGCCGCTCACCCCTGGTCGCGTGGACTTTCGGCCGCGGCCGGGGCCGACCCAGTTGGCGGCTTTATGCCGTGGAAGCGAGTATCGCACGCGCGTGATGCGGCCGCTCGCGTCGCGGATCACGGAGAGCCGCTCGAGCGCAAAGGGCGGCCGGGGTGTGCGCACACCACAGCCATGGGGTGTGCGGAGCAGATGGTGCCGATCAGGGCCTGATCAGCCAGTGCGGGCGATGCGTCGCCGGGCTCGCTTGACCGCCTTGGCATCGGCCCTTGAGCGTCGCTCCTCCTGGCGATAGATGCGGATCGCCTCGGGGTGCGACTGCTTCCAGATGTCGGGCCGCAAGTGGTCGTAGTTCTTCTCGCCGCCCAGCAGCCTGTCGAGTACGTCCTTCACGTACAGGAAGACATCGAGGTCGTTCCGCGCCGCGCTGCTCACGAGCGACATCAGATCGGCAGCTCGGTAGCCCGCCGCGACGCTGCCGATGAACATCCAGTTTTTTCGGCCCAGGGCCACCTGCTTTATCAGTTGCTCGGTCTCATTGTTGTCGATCGGCAGCAGGCCGTCGTCGAGGTAGACGAGCAGGTGCTCGAACTGGTTTCGCAGGTACGTCAGCGCCTGCCCGAAGAGCTCCTTCGGCATCACGTTTGAGACTGCATCGCTTGCCAGGTAATCGCGCATCCGCGCCCAGATCGGCCGGGCCTCGACATGACGGAGCTGCTGCCGCTCCGCCGCAGGGAGCGGCTTCGCCCGGTCCTCGATGTCATAGAGCTCCTGGAACATCTCCAAGAGCATGGCCGCATGCACCGGATGGCTGGCCCGTGAGTCAAAAACTTTCCGCCGCGCATGCGCCACGCAGGCCGCGCGGATGATCCTTCCGTCGCTCTTGGTGCGCACGGCCTCGTAGCCCGAGTAGCAGTCGGCCATCAGGCTGCCCGCGAAGCCGTCCAGGAACAGATCCGGACCGTCCCGATGGCGGCTGACCGTGAAGTCGAACACGTTAATCGGTGACGTGATGCTGCGATACACCCACATCCGCGCCGTGATGCTGCCGCGCAGCTCCGCCTGCGCAGCCGCGATCACCTCGCGGGCACGGGCGGCTTTCGGGTCATCTGCATCGAGCGGCGGCGGGGTGTCCTTCACGACGAGCGTCACCGTCGTGTCGTCGGTGCCGATGATCGGTCCCGCCCGCACCACCTCCCGGAGGTGCGCGCTCAGGGGCCGAATGAGATGGGCGGCCGCTTCCAGAACGTTCAGGAGCGTGCTCCTGGACGGCGTCCAGCCGCACGACGCGAACATGTCTTGCTGGCGATACACCGGAACGTGATAGGCGTATTTGGCGACCATGATCTCGGCCGCCACGCTCGTGTCGTACCGATTGCCTTCCACCAGGCCGACTGGCCGAGGTGCCTCGACCACGCCGCACTCGGAAGCCTTCGGGCAGGCGAGCTTCGGGATGCCGGTCCGCCGCACCACAAGCTTGGGCGGAACGACTTCGAGGGTCTCCTGCCAGTCGTAGCCGATCACCTGCCGCTCGCCGTGCGTCGCACAGGTCTTTTGGTGCTCGGGCACGTCGAGCTTGACCTCGTACCGCGGCAGGTGGGCCGGGAGCTGCTCGTTGCGGGCCTTTTCCGTGGCCTGCCTCCGCCGCTCGTAGCCCGCGATCGTCTCCAAGGCGGCATCGGCGATCCCCTCGGCCGCATCGACCACTTCCGGCGTGTCGTCGAAGTCCAGCACGAACTGCTTCGGATCAGGAAGGTATCGCCCGATCTTCTTGCGGAAGGCAAGTTGCAGGGCGATGTCACGCTCCTTCTCGAGCTTCGCGATCTCGATCCGCTGCTCCTCGATCTTGTCGTGCTGTCGCTTGATGACGCTCTCTTGCGAGGTGATCGCTCGATCCTGGGCTACAGCCACGAGAGCCTGCTCGCGGAGCATCGCGTGGCACGCAGCAAGATCGTTCGGAAACGCCAGTTCCTTCGTCATGCCCGCAACATAAACACCTTCTTTCCAGAGCGCAAGCGCCATTTTGGCAGGCAAGAGATTTTTCAGGCGAGGGCGCGGTGGTATCGCTTGCGCCTCCGCGCCGTCGCCAGCCGTACGCCGCCCAGGATCATCGCCAGTTGTGTTGGGTCGATCCGTACGCGCTCTTCACCGGCGCGAGACGGCACCGTTTCGAACGTGCCTTCCTCGAGCCGCTTGTACCAGAGCACGTACCCGTCGCCGTCCCACCACAGCGCCTTGATGCGATCCCGCCGCTTGTTGACGAACAGGAACAGGCTGCCGTCGGCGGGATCGCCACCGAACGAGCCCCGGATGATCCCCGAGAGCCCGTCGAAGCTCTTCCGCATGTCGGTGGCGCCGGAGTGGAGATAGATCGTCGGAGGCGGCGCGATGCTCAGCATGGGTGCGCCACCCTTGCCGCAGCCTCGATCGCGACGCGAACGAGATCCGGCCGGTCCTCGGGGATGTCGAGCACCGCCCCGGCCGGGAAGCGGAGCGTGACGGACCGACCGCCGATGATTTCAACCGACTTGAACGTCGCCGGGGCCACCTGCGGCGACGCATCCCCGCCAGCACACTTCCGCCGCCAGTACCCGAACGTCGGCACCGACACCCGCTCACGGGCACAGAACCGAGCCACGGTCAGCCCCGATTTCTCAAAGCGCCGCAGCCGCCGATGCCACTCCGCAAACTTCCGCCGATCTCCCTGCCGCGCCATGGCCAGACTCCTTTGAAACGGGATGAAAAAGGTCAACCCGCCAGGCTATCTGGGACGTCAAGATTGGTTGTGGTGGGCGCTCACGGCCGGGCGCAATACCGCAGAAGGTGTTCCAAGCTCTGAAAGTAGCTCGGCACATCGCGGTCGATGAGCGCGATCCGCACACTCGCATCGATGGAAAACCCACTGTTCTCCCAGGCGAGCATGGCGGCAGCCGCAGAAGCGTCGAGCAGGTGAGCGAGCCTGAACCAGCGGATCACGCGGCGGCGTACTCGCTCGGTGAGCACGGCCAGGTGGACTTGAGTGATCGGGCGGACGGGCAGAAACGCCGGTGGGCCGTCGCCGCCTGCTCCGTCAGCAGCCGGCATGAAGACGCCGTCGGTTGCACACACGTGCAGGTGCACGTGCTGGTTGAGCGCCGAGCCGAAGCGGTGCAGGAACGAGACGGCGCCGAGCCGCGGGCGGACGGCGGGCGCGGGCGAGTCACTCCTGACGCCTGCCGCAACGCACAGCAGTCGCTCGATCTCAGCAAGGAAGATTCTCGTGACGGCTGCGACAGCGTTGGGTCGGTCGGCGAGCATGCCGCGCAATCGCTTCGGCACGGAAATAACCCACTGCCGCACGGGTATCGGCGAGATGACGTGATCGGCGAGATGGGCTGCGGTCTGGGCCATGTGCCTGCCGTTGCAGGAGGGGCAGACGCCCCGTCCCTTGCAAGAGAACGCGACGACGAGGCCCCGGCCGCAGCCCGTGCACAGGGCACGGCCAAATCCGAAGCAGAGCAGCCCGCACTGGAGATAGCCGCGGAGTTCATCCTCGACGTGGCCCGGCACGGGCCGCTCGGCGCGGTCACGCCGCTCGAGCCAACTCTCGAGGTTCTCCGGTGCCGACTGGAACCAAGTAGGCGAGGTTCGTGGCCCCGTGCTTGGCCAGAACGTCTTGCTGGTGCTGGCGGAACCACTCGTGAACCTGCTCGAGTTTTCCGGGATTGGCTGTGATGACCTGAAGGTCGTAGAAGGGCTTTGCATCGGGTGGGACAAGTTCAGCGACAGCATCGGCGGCGCAGAGCGTGCCCGAGAACGCGGCAACGAGGGCGAGCAGGAAGACGGGCATGGGCGGCCTCGTTCTAGGGCGGATAAAGATATCTGGCGTGCCCGGATTGTTGGCGAGGGGGAGCGTGATTGGCTAGGCCGCCCGCTTCCGCCTCACTGCTACCAAGGCCGCGATGCCAGCCCCGATGCTCACGAACCCCAGCGTCGAGGGCTCAGGCACAGCGGCGATGCTTCCAGCCGGCGCGTTGTAGGGGCCGGTGTCGAACAGGCCGGTCGACACGAAGTCTGCCATGTCGAGGATGTCTGCGAATCCGTCGTAGTTGAAGTCTCCCTCGGCCCACGTCGCAGTCAGGCCAGAGTTAAACTTCCCGCTATCGATGAAGTTGGCCACGTCGAGAATATCGATCACCCAGTCGAGATTCGTATCGCCCGTCGCCGCGTATCCAAACATCACAGAGCCGTCGCCGTTACCGAGCCAGCCCACCGCCCGCGGAATGCCTGAGGCCACATCAGTCAACGCCGCGCTCGACGTAATGCCGCTCGTGCCGTTCCACGAGCCGTCGCCCAGGCCTACCACGATCGCCGTCACAAGAGCAGCGGGGGTCAGGCCTTGTGCAACCGTGACCATGCCGGTGCCGACGTCCACGAGACCGCCGGCGTTGGGGTTTAGACCACCGACGGTTACTTGCAGGCCGGGCGTTAAGGACAGAACACCGGCGGCCAAGGGTGAAATCGTGCTGGCTGACAGAGCGGAAGCGTGGGCGAGTTGGACGGTGCCTTGTTGGATCGTCGTGGGGCCGGTGAGGGTGTTGCTCGCGTCGAACACCAGCGTGCCGCCGCCGGTCTTGACCACCTGCGTCGAGCCGGACAGCAGCGGATAGCCAGCCTGCGACTGGGTGCGGGTCTCGGTGGCCGCCACCGGAATCACGATGCCACCGACGGTGACCGGGGCGGCGTCACCGATGACGGTCGCAGGCGCGAACTCGATGTAGTCAACCTGGACGGAGTCGGTCGCTTGCGGCGCATACATCAGGTCGTTGCCCAGGTTGATCGCGACCTGCGGCTGGTTCCACTCGGAAACACCGGCCAGGTTGATCGTGGCAACGACGGGGTTGCCGTAGCTGGCAGGATAGACGGCGGACTGCGCGAAGCCCGGCGCGTAGCCGGTCCAGCCGTTGTGGTAGAACCCGACGCCCGTAATCTGAACCGGCTGCAGTGCAGCGTCGGAGTTCTGGATCATCTTCGCGTTGTAGACCGAGTAGACGTTGGGATTGATGTTCTGGAACGAGGGCTCGATGGAAATGCTGCTATTGGTGGTCTGGGTACCGGCGCTGAGCACGCCGTCGGCGACACCCGTGATCGTGCTGTTTGGTCCAGGGCTCATGCCCTGCGTGTCGCCGTCGTAGGGGAAGTCGAAGCGGAAGGTTTCACGAAGGCGGACGAAATCGAGCGCGAAGGTGTTGCCTGCCGACGCACCGTTGAAACCGAACCCGATTTGATTCACGGTGCCGGTCCACCCGAGGTTCGGCGTCACGCTCTGATTGACTCCCCAGGTCGCCGAGAGGTCGACCAGGTCGGAGCGGAATCCGGCGGAGGGGCTTGGGGCGGGAGTCGGAGTCCAGGAAGGGCCGAGCGGGCCGCCGTTATTGGAGTTCGTCAGCACGACCCCCGGAGGCGCGACGGCGCCTGCGTAGCGATACCCGATCTCGAGCACACGCAGGACGTTGGGGTCGACGAGGCCGGTGCCATTGAAGGCGAGCGTCAGGTTCGAACCGGCCCCCGCGGATTGCGTGACGTTCAGCACGCCGCCCGTGACGACGGGCGAGTTGTTGGGGGAAAACCAGCCCTCGGCATCGCCGTCGGCGTTGAAGTTCCAGACGCGGGCCGGGATCGCAGTGAGCACGTCGCCGAAGGAGAGGCCGACCGTCTTGCTCCAGGCGCCGGCGGCATCGGCTTGGACGCTGCCGCGCGAGGCGCCGTTGACGAACAGCTACACGTACCCGCTGGCGTTCACTCCGCGGCCCGTGACGGGCACGACCGCACCGGCTGTGGAGACGGGGTCGATGACGATTTGGGCGTTCGCCGCAGCGGCGAACGCTGCTGCGCACAAGGCCACGGTGACACAGCCTGAAAGTCTCACGGTGGAAACCCTTTGGGATGGAAAGGACACCGAACCCCCGGGGGTAGCATAGCTGGACAGGGCCGGCTCGCAAGACCACCATCCATCTGTCATTCAAAAGTTTGGACTGGAGGAGGCTGGAAGATTCGCGCTGCCGAGGGCGCCTGGCACCATCTGGCGCTTCGAGAATGGTTGCAGCCGTCAGGTGGCATGGGTATATTCCGAGTCGGGCGGCGTCGCGATCGCCGCGAGGTCCATCGACACAGGGCGGTCGCGCTGGGAGTTCCTGTTTCCTGGGCACTGCAGCCGGGAGCTTCAAGCCGCAGGAAGTGCAGGCAGTCATGCGGCGGGAGATGCGTCGATCACTGCTGGGCGCGGTGGGGCTCGTCGTTTGCGGCACCGTTCAGCTTGCGGCGCATCCCCACAAGCCGGGCTCGAGCACGGACGGGCATCATCCTCAAGCGGCTCGAGCGCCCGATGAATCCCGGCGCGCGGCGGCCTTCCATCTGGACTTCTTCACCGACATCGCGCGGCGCTGTCCCCTGGCCTGCCAGCCGCGGCTCATCACCCAGAGTGTGCTGGAGCACCGGTTCGTGTCAGGGGCTCCGGATGCTCCCACCCTCGAGCGGCTCGTGTCCCAACGGAACGAACTTCTCGACACCCTGAGGAAGAAGCTCCCCTGGCTTTCCGCCTCCTGGTCGTCCGACCGGCTGGCATGGGATGCGCCGCCCGGGACACTCGAGGTGACCGAGCGCAGGCCGCGATACGTCGTCGTGGAGATCTGCAATGTGACGGAGCGGGTGCTGCAGGCCTCGGTCGATGCCGGAACCCCCGACGCCCGAGTGGCGCACGAGATCGCTCCCGGGGCTTCGATCCCGTTCCTGGTGGCGATACAGCCCACGGCCGATCGGGCGCAGATCAGCGTTCACGGCGAGCAGGAAACCCGGGCCCTGGAACTGCCGGTCGAGCGGGTCGTGGCGGCCACGCTCCGGGTGCAGCTGCTCGATGGGGAGTCGAAGCGTCCCGTGGCCGGGCGGGTCACGGTCGAGCCGAGTGACGGGCGGCTGCGGTACGCCGGGCCGTTCGTCGAGAACCGCACCTTCCTGGAGAAGCCGATCGTCCAGCTCGCGCCGATGCGCATGGTCGCGGTTCCGTTTTTCTATGCCGACGGATCCTGTGAAGTCGAGGTGCCGCCCGGTCGGGTGCAGGTTCGATTCGAGCGTGGTTTCGAGCACGCCAGCATCGACCAGGCCGTCGAGGTCGCGGCCGGCGAACGGCGCGACGTCACCCTCGCGTCGGAGTCGCTGCTCGATGCCAAACGCAGCGGGTGGATCAGCGGCGACACGCACATTCATTGGGTCACCAACGCCTGGAACGTCGATTTGCCGCTGGCGGATTTGGCCCTCGTGCAGCGGGCCGAGGGCCTGCGAGTCGCGAACAACCTCACGCTGCTCCATCGCAATCCGGACGACGCGTTCGTCAAGCCGTCGCAGGCCCCGATGGGGCCGGTGCTCCGGTACTGCGACTCCGAGTATCACCTCGAGATGGGCGAGGAGTATCGGAATCAGAATCTCTACGGCCATCTGTGCTTCCTGAACCTGCAGTGGCTGGTGCTGCCGATCGGCACGGGGCCGCAAATCGCCGGCGATGACTCGCTGGACTACCCCGTCAACAAGACGGCGATCCTCGAGGCCCGTGAGCAGGGAGGCATCAGCATCGAGGCCCACGGCACCGGCAACAACCACGAACTGCCGCTCAATGCGGTGCATGGGCTGACCGACTCGCTCGATCAGATAGACCCGGAGGATTACTATCGGCTGCTCGACTGCGGGTTTCAGTTGCCGCTCACGAACGGCAGCGACCATCCCGCGCGGGTGGCGGGGTGTGCCCGGGCATACGTGCACATCGAGGGGGAGTTCGACTACGAGAAATGGATCGACGGAATCCGGTGCGGGCGGACCTTCACGACCTCGGGCCCGCTGGTGTTTCTCGACGTCGACGGCCAGGGGCCGGGATCCGTCATCGTTCCCGACCCCGACAAGCGCTCGCAGGTCCGCGTCAGGGCGATCTCCCGCTTCCCGCTGGGACGGGTCCAGATCGTGTCCAACGGCGAGGTGCTCGAGGAAGTCGAGACGCAGGCGCGCGATGCGACCCTGGAATGCCCGTTGCCGCTGGACACAAGCCGCTGGGTGGTCGCCCGCTGCTCCCGGAACGACCGCTGGAATGCGATCTGGGACGCCGACGTCGCGCACACCGGCGCGATCTACTCCCACCCCGAGGGGAAGCCGGTGTTCAAGCCAGAAGCCGCCCGCGCATGGATCTCCCGCATGCAGTCGCACGCGCGTGACATCCTGACGCGCGGCCGGTTCGCGAACGCGAGTCAGCGCAGCGAAGCGACCCGCTATGTCGAGGAATCCATCCGACGCTATCGGCGGATGATCGAACTCCATGACCAAGCGAGGTTGAACGACGGTTTTCAGGACCAGAAAGACCGGTTGCTGATCCAGGCCGGGTTCGCGTCGTCGCGGACGCACGCCCCCGAGTTCCTCGCCGCCTGTGAGGAGGCGACGACCATCGCGGAGCTGCAAAAGCTGGTCGAGCCCCTCACGCTTCTGAGGATCCACATCAATCCCGAGTCGCGCGTCAAAATCAGCGTCGGCGCCGCGCTGGAGACCGTCGTGCAGCATCGCACGGCGCGCTTCCTCGTGGAGGTTCACAACGAAGCCCGCGTGCAGTCGCGGCTGCAGCTGCGGGCGATGGATCAGGCCGGCACGCCGGCTGTCCCGGCGGAGTGGTGCGCGCTGCGACTGGTCGAAAACCTCGTGTCCACGTCTTACCTGACCGGGCAGGAGCACGAATGGAAACTGGTCGAGTTTCG
>QWPO01000158.1 GCA_003669255.1 Planctomycetota bacterium
CTCACACCGCGGGCCGCCGCGCCCGCGCCGCCCTCGAGGATGCCCGCGACCGGAGCCTCGCCCTGCTCGGCGGCCGCTCGGCGGGCAACTCGCGAGACCGGCTGATCTTCACCGGCGGAGCGACCGAGGCGAACCGCCTCGGGATGCTGGGCACGGCGGGCCCTCAGCCGGGCACGGTCGGCATTTCGCCCCGCGATCACGGCAGCGTGATCGCCGCGGCGGCAGACCTCGCGGCCCGGGGTTGGCGGCTCCAGCACCTACCGCTGGCGGCGGACGGAACAGCAATGGCCGCGGCCGCTGGGCTCGCCGCCGCGGAACCGGGCCGCGTGCTCGTCTCGACAACGCTCGTCTGCGGCCAGACGGGCATCCGCGAGTCGCCCGCTGCTCTGTCCGCAGACGACATCGGAGGGCGGCTGCTGGTGCACGCTGATGCCACGCAAGCGGCCGCGTGGGACTCCCTCTCGTTCGGCGCCCTGACGGTCACGAGCCTGGCGCTGGCTCCCCATAAGTTTGGCGGTCCTCGGGGGGTCGGTGGCCTGCTTGTCCGCGGCGGTATCGGCGTCGCGCCGCTGACCCCAGGGCCTCAGGAACTCGGGTTGCGGGGCGGTACGGAAGCGGTGGCGCTTGCCGTCGGGTTCGCCGTCGCGTTGGAACTCGCCACCGCGGCCCGGGAAGCGCTTCGGCAGCGGCTCACGGAACTCCGTGACCGGTTCGAGGCGTTGTTCGTCGCCGCAGCCAGGTGCCACGGGCTCGAGGCCGTGGTGGTTGGCAGCGACGCAGACCGTGCACCCTCCATCACCACCATCGCGGTTCGTGGCTGCGAGCGGCAGACGCTTGTCATGGCCTGTGACCTCGCGGGCGTCAGCCTGGCAACGGGCACGGCGTGCGCGAGCGGATCGAGCGATCCGGCGCCGGCCATCGTCGCGCTCGATCTGCCAGCCTGGGTGCCGCAGGCCGCCATTCGCGCGAGTCTTGGCCCCTCGACCACGCCCGCCGACGTGGCCGAAGCTGTCCGCAGAATCGACGGCGTGTTTCGCGGGATTGCAGCGGCGGGGCTTCACGCTCCGTCGGACGCCGGATAGCCTGCGGCTGGGATAAGCGTGGCACGGATGCCGCCGACTGGGCTCCGGGTGACGCAGGGGTTTTCGATGCCGGCTTCCCGTCGCGATTATCGGCCGCACGACCGCACCACCTTCCCGACGTGGGCAAGGTTGCTGCGAGAAGCGTTTTCGTTGCTCGTCCAGCCAACCACGACGGCAAACGACCTTCCGCCGGCGGTGACGCTGGTGTCCGCGGTCGACCTGACGGCCCTGCTCAACGATCTCGAGGCGTTTGGTACGGCGTCGTCCGTGGCCGTTCGGCGATTCACCGGCCCTGAACTCGGCCGCGTCATCGAAGACCACACCCCCGGCATCCTGCGTGACAATGCCTCCCTGCGACTGGTCATCATCGAACGCATCGATCAGGTAGGTGAAAACGAGTGGCAGCAGTCCGCCGCCGCACTTCTCGATGATCTCGCCCGCCAAGGCGTATCGACCTGCGCGACGGTCGGGAGGTCACCTCTCGCGGATGGCCTTGATCCGGCACTCCGATCACGGCTGACAGCGGGCCTTGTGATCCATGTCCCGAGCCGAATCCATGTCCCGGGCCGACCGGCCGAGACCGCGACTGAGGTGCGGACTACAGGGTCATTGGCTCGGATCATCCGCACCACAGCCCGCTGCCATGGTCTGCCGGCCGCGTCGCTCGCCGGGAGCGGTCGCTGCCATGGGGTCGTGCAGGCACGTAATCTGGCGATGTACCTGGCCCGTCACCTCACTGGAAGCAGCTTCGGGGCGATCGGCACAGCGTTCGGTGGTCGCGACCACACCACCGTGATGCGCGGCGTGCGGGCAGTCGAGATGCGGATGACGACAGATGCCACGTTTGCGGCCGACGTTGAACAGTTACTGGCCGATTCCAAACACCACCGGCGTTCGAGTTCCGTTGGGCGATCGCGGCGGCGGGTGGGCGGATGAGCCTCGCCAGTCAGATGTCGGCATGATGTTGGTTGGTGCACTGCGCCGTGGCGATCGCCCAGCCGACGATTCGGACGACCGACCGCGAACGAGAAACCCTCGTCTGACTTCACGTCGATCAGCATCAAGTTCGGCCCATATCCGTCAGCATCTCAACGGTGTTCTCCACACTGATCCGACAGAGTCTCGACGAGTTATGCACCGCTGCAGAACTGGTCTCCATGACACCAAACTCGCCCAATTGGTGATCATTCGCTTGGGGACAGGCCGTGATCCCGAGCGTCGTTTCTCACGTCCTTGGGAGCCCCCTTCCTAATACTCCTTTCTTCCTGCTTACGATTCTCTCTTTCAAAGAAAAAGAAAAACAGAAATCAAGCCATTTGCCCGGGAGGTTCGTGGCGCACGGGAGGCATGGCGACCCGTTTCGAAGCATGATTTTTCGGGTACAGTAAGGGGCCTCTCCGAACGCCTTCGACCGGCCCCGAGGACTCTTTCCGACGATGAAGATCCGCTGTCCCAAGGAGTCGCTGCTCGCCGCCCTGCAGAGCGCGTCGGCGGTGGTGCCGTCCCGGTCACCCAAGCCCGTGCTCACGAATGTGAAGGTCGAGGCGACTCGCGATGCGGTGGTTGTCATGGCCACCGATCTCGAGGTTGGTATTCGAATCGAACTCGAGGGCGTGGAAACAGTCGCCCCAGGCGCTGTGCTCCTGCCGAGCGGACGGCTGACGGCGATCGTTCGCGAGAGCCCGGCGGGTACCGTATTCGACATCCACTGCGATGGAACGGCTGCCCTCGTCAAGGCGCCGCGGAGCGAGTTCCGTCTCCCCGCAGAGGATCCGCTGGAGTTTCCAGCGGTGGCAACCTTCCCTGCCGGTGGCTGTGTGGAACTGGCGACGCCCCTGGTTCGCGAGCTCGTTCGGCGGACGGTGTTTGCCACCGATAGCGAGTCGAGTCGCTACGCACTTGGCGGCGTGCTCATCGAGATGACACCCGCCGCCGTCATCGCCGTCGGCACCGACGGCCGACGGCTGGCGCGGATGCAAGGGCCGGCGGAGAACAGGGAAGGGGGAATTGGAGAGGCCCAGCCCATCGTGCCCGCCCGGGCCATGCAACTCGTGGAGCGGTGCCTCGGGGGGGCCGACCAGCCAGTACACCTTGCCGTGCGGGGCAACGAGATTCTGGTGAAGACCGGCGGCACGACGATTTCAGCGCGGCTGGTCGATGGTCGGTTTCCAAGGTGGCGGGATGTGTTTCCCGATCGGCCCGATGCCATGCGGGTGCAACTCGTCGCAGGTCCGCTGCTGGCTGCGGTCCGTCAGGCGGCGATCGTCACCAGCGAACAGTCGAAGGGGGTCGATTTCTCGTTCGAGCCCGGGCAACTCGTGCTGACCGGCCGATCTGCCGAGAGCGGCGAGAGCAGGGTGGAACTGCCGATCGACCATTCCGGGGCGACCGTGCGGATCAAACTCGACCCGCGATTCATGTCGGACTTCCTCCGCGTGCTCGATCCCGGCGCCGCGGTGACAGTGGAACTAACCGACGCCCAGAGTGCCTGCGTCTGCACGACCGAAGACGGCTACGGCTATGTGATCATGCCGCTGGCCGCGGACTGACCGAACCTGTGGCCAGCACGATCATGAAACGCCGCTCGCAGACATCCTCCGATCCGCTCTCGGTCGGCAGGCTGATGTCGCGGCTCATGGCCCGCACGGGATATGACCGAGAGCAGTCGACGTCGGCGGTCGCGGATGCCTGGCGGGAGGCCGCGCCTCCCGGCTTCCGAGACGCGTCACAGCCCGGAAACGTCCGCCGCGGTGTCCTCGACGTGTTCGTCAGCCATTCCGCCCACGTGCAGGAACTCGGATTCCACAAGCACTCGATCGTGGCCCGACTGAAGCAACTCGTCCCCGACGCGGGGATTTCCGATATCCGGTGTCGGCTCCTCGCCGACGGCCAGCGCACGACCTGAGCACACCGAACAACCTCGATCACGCCGTCAGGAGAAACACCATGGCATCAGACCAACCGCAGCAGGACTACACGTCGGCGGACCTCAAGCACCTCTCCGACCGCGAGCACGTCCGCGAGCGGTTCGGCATGTACATCGGCGACAACACCTCCCGCGGCCTGCACCATCTGGTCTACGAGGTGGTCGACAACTCGATCGACGAGTGCATGGCGGGGTACGCGAAGCACGTGAGCGTGACGGTCAACGTCGACGGTAGTGTGACCGTCGAGGACGATGGCCGTGGCATCCCCACCGATCGCCACCCCCAGCTCTCCGAGGAGATGGAGCGGGAGGTCTCGACCCTCGAGGGGGTGATGACGGTCTTGAAGTTCGGCGGCAAGTTTGAGAAGGGGGCCTACCAGACCTCCGGCGGCCTCCATGGCGTCGGCGTGACGGTGGTCAACTTCCTCTCCGAATGGTGCGAGGTGGAGGTCTCCCGTGAGGGCCACGTCTGGCAGCAGGAGTACCAGCGGGGCGAACCGACCGGTCCAGTTCGCAAGATGGGCACCACCACACGGGCCGGCACGAAGACCACGTTCAAGCCCGACCCGCAGATCTTCCCGCAGACGAAGTTCTCCTGGGACATCCTTTCCCGACGGCTCCGGGAACTGGCATTCCTCAACTCGGGCGTGCGGATCAGCTTCACCGACGCCGCCAACGGCAACGCTGAGGAGTACTTCTACGAGCGGGGCGTGGAGGAGTTCGTCGAGCACCTCAACAAGGCGAGTGACGCGATTCATGCCGACGTGATCACGATCAAGGGCTCTGGCGACGGTGTGAGCTGGGACATCGCGCTGCAATACACGGGTGAATACACGGAGAGCCTTCACAGCTACGTCAACAACATCTCGACCACCGAGGGGGGTACGCACGTGTCGGGCTTCCGCTCGGCGCTGACGCGGGCGCTCAACGCCTACGGCAAGAAGACCGGCATCTACAAGGACCTGGTGCCGACCGGTGACGACGTCCGAGAGGGGCTCACGGTCGTGATCAGCGTGCGGGTGCCTCACCCGCAGTTCGAGGGTCAGACGAAGACGAAGCTCGGCAACGGCGAGGTCGAAGGGATCATCAACTCCGCGGTGGGTGACTTCCTCTCGAAATACCTCGAGGAGAATCCCAAGAGTGCCAAGGCGATCGTCCAGAAGGGCGTGCTGGCCGCCGAGGCCCGCGAGGCCGCGAAGAAGGCGAAGCAACTGCTCCGCGAGCGGAAGGGGGCCCTCTCAGGTGGCGGCCTGCCGGGCAAGCTCCGCGACTGCACCAGCCGCGACATGGAGCGGTGCGAGCTCTACCTCGTCGAGGGCGACAGCGCCGGAGGGTCGGCGGAGGGCGGTCGGCATCGCGAGTATCAGGCGATCCTGCCGCTGCGAGGCAAGATCATCAACGCCTACAAGAGCCGCGAAGACAAGGTGCTTGCCAACGAGGAGGTCCGGAGCGTGATCTCGGCGATCGGCGCCGGCATCGGCGACGAGGCCGACCTGTCCAAGCGGCGCTACGACAAGATCGTGATCATGACCGACGCCGACGTGGATGGCTCGCACATCCGCACGCTGCTGCTCACGTTTTTCTATCGGCAGATGTACCGGCTGGTGGCCGAGGGCCACGTCTATGTCGCCCAGCCGCCCCTGTTCCGCGTCCGGTCGAAGAAGCACGTCTACTACGTGCAGACGGAGGAGGAGATGAAGACGCAGCTCCTCGACCAGGGCCTGGGGGAGGGCGTGTTTCTGCCGGGTGGCGGCCGCGAGATTTCCGGAGACGAGATGCAGAAACTCTGCCGCACGCTCGCCGGCCTCGAGGACGCGCTCGTCGCGCTCGAGAAGCGGGGCGTCAGCCTCCGCGACCATGCCGCCCGCCGCGACTCGAAGACGGGCAAGCTGCCCATGTACCACGTCTACTACGGGATTGAGGAGAAGTGGTTTACCAGCCGCGACGACTTCGAGGCCTTCGTCAAAGGCAAGGAGAAGGCGGCTGGTGGCGAACTGGCCGTGGGCCGTGTCGAGGAGGCGCAGGCTGTCGGTGACACGACCCCCGGCACGGCGCCTGGTACCGGCGACGACCAACTCGTGGTCGTCGACCTGCACGAGGTGCGGAGCATCAACGCCGGGCTCAAGGAGCTCGAGGCGATGGGCTTTGGCATCGAGTCGCTCCTGCCGCAGGACCGCACAGGCAGCGAGGATTCCCGCTACACGCTCCGCCGAGGCGAGAACGAGATCGGCCTTGAAGACCTGCGAGGGCTGCTCACCGCCGTGCGGCGGGCGGGGGAGAAGGGCCTGTCGATCACCCGCTTCAAGGGTCTCGGCGAAATGAATGCGGAGGAGCTCCGCGACACGACGCTCGACCCGGCCAATCGCACGCTCCTGCGGGTCACGATGACCGACGCCGCTGCGGCTGACGACCTGTTCCGCGTGTTGATGGGCGAGAAGGTCGAGCCTCGCCGCGACTTCATCGAAAAGCACGCCCTCGACGTCAAGAACCTCGACGTCTGAGCGTGGAGGGCTAGGGCCGGGTTGGCGATGCGCCGCAGCAGGCCTGCGACGGAATCGCACCCGATCCCACGGCGAACCGCGAAAGACACACAGGTTGCCAATCTGTGCTACGAGAGGCCGCGCGGGGCTGCCCGTGCCCGAGAGCCAGGTAGTGGGAGCAAGCGAAGCCATCGATGGCGAAGCGCAGCGGACACGCAGTGAACGGAGGCCCGGAGGGCCGCCGTGAACGTCCGGCGACGGGCATGGGCAGCCCCGAGCGTGAGGATGACGGCTAGAAGCACGCGCGGCCTTTGAGCTTCGTGTGCCGGGTCCGCGTTGATCAGGCGCCGGGGCGACGGAAGTGCCGGTACGACTGGAGCACGTCGTGGAGGTCCGACGAGATCGTGACCTCGTCGTCGGCGAAGTCCGAGAGCCACGTGCGATGGCTGGCGACGGCGTCGGCCAGCAGCGGGAGGATCTCGCCGAGCGAGACTCGCACGCCCTGATCGGCCGATTCCTCGACTGCCGCGTACTCGCGGACCTTCAGATCGGGCTCGGTGTAGACCCGCAACTGTCGCATCGCCATGGGCATTCTCCCTTGCCGTGGGCATCGCGAGGGCGGCTTTCGGGCTCTCACCCCACCGTCATCCTGACGGTCAACCGCTCTCTTCTTTTTTGATATCGGCAGGAATGGCCGTCAGGGTTTGGCCGATTTCCCCACCTACACGGAATACGAGGGCCGCGGCAGGCGGCGGGCGGCACTCTGGAGCGTTTGGGAGATCCCCACGGCTCACGCCGTTGGGCTTCCTGGTCCGGGGAGATCCCCACGGCTCACGCCCTTGGGCTTCCTGGTTCAGGCCCGCCCGCCCGGTTGCCCGGCGTTGGCCATCCGACCTGCCCGGAAGGCCTCGCCGATGCTTTTGGGAACCAGCGCCTCCGCCTGGAGCACGCGGGCTCGGTTCTCGGCTGTGGCGGCCTTCATCTCCTGCTCGCGGGCGATCGCCACGCTCCGCCGCTCCTCGGCCCTGGCGCGGGCCACGCGGGTGTCGGCCTCGGCCTGATCGGCCTGCAGCCGTGCCCCGATGTTCTCGCCCACCTCGATGTCGGCGATGTCGATCGAGACGATCTGAAACGCCGTCTGGGCGTCGAGGCCCCGCTGGAGCACCGCCTTCGAGATCGTGTCGGGATGCTCCATCACCTCGAAATGGCTGTCGGACGAACCGATCGAGGTGATGATCCCCTCGCCGACCCGGGCGATGATCGTCTCCTCGGTCGCGCCCCCGATGAGCTGCTGCAGGTTCGTCCGCACGGTGACGCGGGCCTTGATCTTGAGCTCAACGCCGTTCTTCGCGACGGCCGAAAGCGTCGATTTACCACTGGCCATGTCGGGGCAGTCGATCACCTTGGGATTGACGCTGGTCTGCACTGCGTCGAGCACGTCGCGGCCGGCGATGTCGATCGCGCAGGCTCGGTCAAAGTCGAGGTCGAGGTCGGCCCGCTGTGCCGCGATCAGCGCCCGGATCACGCGGGGCACGTCGCCGCCGGCGAGGTAGTGGGCCTCAAGTCGCTGCGGCGTGATGTCGGGCCCGAGCCCCGCCTGGGTCGCCATGATCCTGGCCTGGACGATCGTGCGGGCGTTGACCTTCCGGAGGCTCATGCCGAGCAGCTCCATGAATGTCACCCGCGCCTTCGACCAGTAGGCCTGAAACCAGAGTTGGCCGTAGTTGAAGACGAGCAGCAGCATCGTGAGCACGGCGAGCCCGATGATGATCGAAGCGCCGACGAGCAGTTCAGGCGGCAGGCCTGCAGGGCGAGGGTTCACGCGATCGGCTCCGGACGGGGCGGCTGTGGGAAGAGACCGACTCAAGCCTAGTTCGCGGATCGTCCCAGGCAAAATCGGCCGTTTCCCGGTGCCCAGCCGGGTTCTCCATGAGCCGCCCGCAGCCGCTCGTCCAAGCCCAACGCCGTGAGGCGTGGGGCGAACCGCCAGCAGAGGCCGCGCTCAGCGTGGTTCGCCCGCGGCCTTACGGCCGTCGGCTTTTACCATGCGATCGAGCTTGTGCTCATGTGTCATCCGTATTAGCCTTCGATCCAGCCGCCGCCGAGGAGGCGGTCGCCGGCGTAGCAGACCGCCGGCTGGCCCGGGGAAATCGGCCCCGGGGAATGGTCGGGGCCGCCGGTGAACTCCGCCGTGAAGCGGTCTGCCGACAGCAGCGTGACCACGGCCGGGGCGGCTGTTCGTTGGGCGCGGCATTGCACGAGGCAGTCGAAGGATCCCGTTGGCGGCGCTTCAAGCCATGTGGCGCTGCCGGCGACGAGGCGTGTTTCTGGCACCTCGCTCCTGCTGCCGACGACCACGCGGCATGTTTCGGGCTCGATGCGGATCACGTGGAGCGGCGTGCCCACGGCGATGCCCAATCCCTGCCGCTGACCAACGGTGAAGTGCTCGATTCCGGGATGGCGGCCGAGGACGCGGCCGCTTGAATCAACGATCTCGCCCGCCCGCGAGCCGCCGAGCCGATGCGCCACGAGCCGGGCATGCTCGCCCGGGGCGACGAAGCAGATCTCCTGGCTGTCGGGCTTGTCGGCCGTCACGAGTCCAAGCGCGGCGGCCCGGGCCCGTACGTCGGCCTTTGCCAGGCCGCCGACCGGGAGCATCATTCGTCGCAGCCGGTCTGGGCGGATGTCGAACAGCACGTACGACTGGTCGCGGGCCGTATCGAGGCCGCGGCGGAGCGCAGGGCCGCTGGGTTCTTGCTCGAGCCGGGCGTAGTGCCCGGTGGCGACATGCGCAGCGCCGATCGCGTCGGCGTGGTCAAAGAGCCTGCCGAACTTGATCCAAGCGTTGCAGCGGACGCACGGGTTTGGCGTGCGGCCGCTGCCGTAGTCGGCGGCGAACGCATCGATGATCTGCTCGAACTCCACCGAGAGATCGAGGGCGTAGAGCGGAATCCCGAGCCGGTCGGCGACCCGGCGGGCATCGAGGGCGTCGGTCGGGCTGCAGCAGCCCTGGTGTCCTGGCCGCGGCGACACGATCGCCAGCGGGTCGGCAGCTTCGGCGGGCGGGAGCACCGGCGCGGCGTGCCGCATGAACACGCCGACA
>QWPO01000108.1 GCA_003669255.1 Planctomycetota bacterium
CGACCCAGATCCGGCTCCAGACGATCTCGCCAGGCTTGCTCACGCCGGCCAGCGTGCTGCCGCCGAGGCGGAAGTACATCGGCGGCTGCCGAAAACCCTCGGCCCCCTTCCAACCCTTCACGAAGTGAGCCGGCGGGGCGCCCCCCGAGATCTCGAACACCCACACCCAGTGGTCGGTCGAGCGGGATTGGTCCCAGTCGCCCCAGCGGATGTCGTGGAGCGTGTTCTCGACCGGTTCGCCGAGCGCCGCGTGAACCCGCTCTGTGAGCAGGCCGTCGAGACCCGCACACTCGTCCACTTCATTGAAGTGGACGAGCGGCTTTCCCTTGAAGAGAACGCGGGAAGATCCTTCGGCCGTCACTGGCGGCCGCTTTGAGTCGTTGAGCATGCCCTCCACGAGGTCGCTCGCGGGGAGCAGGTCCTTGAGGCCCTGCTGGTATTGGATGCCGACGCAATCGCAGCCGTAGCGGTCGGCGATCCGTAAGGCGGCGATGTACATCCGGCACTGGAGCAACACCTGCTGCCGCGTGAGGTCGGTCACCTCATCGCGGCCGAAGTGGAATCGCATCCCAGCCTTCTCCAGCCAACGAAACACCGTCCGAGCCTCAGCCTCACTCGTGCGCATCGTCTCGTGATACAGCGCGCTCTGGCTGAGTCGCTCCTTGAATACGCCCGTCGCGTGCAGGAGCCGGTCGGGGATGATCGCGTTCTCCATCCCCATGCAGCCCTCGTCGAAGACACCCATCAGCGCCTTCTGGGCGCGGAGGTCGGCCGCGAGCACCTCCGCGCGTTTGGCGAGGTCGCGAGGCATGCGGACCTTCTCGAAGGGCACCACGTGGCTGGTGTCGTGGTGGATCGAGCGGGTGTTGAGCCAAGCCTTGAGGTGCCGCTCAAAGCTCGGGCTCGAAAAGTCGTCAGCCCAGACGGTCGCGTAGGGTACGCCCGACTTCGTCAGCGAGCCGTTGAGGTTGAGCATGCCGACGAGGCCGGGCCACTGCCCCGACCAGTTGGCCGCGGTGAGGATCGGACCTTTGTGAGTGGTGAGGCCGGGGAGGACGTGGTTCGAGTATTGCCAGACTGCTTCGGCCACCACGAGCGGCATCTCGGGATCGACCTGCGAGAAGACGTCGAGGCCTTCGCGGCAACTGGCGATGAAGCCGTGGCCCCGGCCGCGGGAGACCGCATGGCCACGGTCGAGCGTCCAACCGGCCCGGGCAAAGGCGGCGGCAAGCGACTTCTCCATGGCTTGCTGTGCCGGCCAGCAGACACGGTTGGCCTCCTCCCGGAGGTCGCCACTGGCGACGAGCACCGCCCTCTTCGCGGCGGGGCGGCGGGCGGATGCGGATGTGGATGCCTGTGCCATCGAACGAACTCCCCGATCGTGTCACCGCCGAACGCCCTGCGGGCAATGGATTCGGCGGTTCGCGGGCAACTATACTCCTGTGTGCGACTCCCGTTCACTTCACCCAGGTCGTCACGGCATGACTTTCCAACTTCCATCGCGACGCGCGTGGCTGCTGCTCGCGTCCGTCCTCGCGGTGGCCGATACGGCCAGCGCGGCCGAGCCGGGTGCTGCGGAGCCAGCCGGCGCCGCGACGCTCACCAACTCCACCCGCTGGGTGATCGCCGCCGACACCTCCCGCGACGGCCAGACGATCGTGACGGCCGGTGGCGACAGCCTGCTCTACCGGCCGGGCGAGGTGGTCGCTTGGAAGGTGGCCGACGGTTCGCGAATCGGCGAGTTTGTGGGCCATCCCACGGCGGTGTGGGCGGTGAAGTTTTCGGCAGATGGAAAGCTCCTCGCCACCGCGGGCTACGACGGCCTCGTGCGGGTCTGGGACGTGGACACGCGGCAGCCGAAGCATGATCTCAAGAAGCACAAGGGTTGGGCCCGTGCGGTCGCGTTCTCGCCCGACGGCACGCGACTGGCATCGGCGGGCGAGGATGGTGCGATCGTGCTCTGGGATCCGGCAACCGGCGGCGAAGTGAAGTCGATCGCCGCCCACGCGGGTGCCGCCACCTGCCTCGCCTTCTCGCCCGACGGCCAGACGCTCGCCAGCGGCGGCAGCGACAAACTCGTGAAGCTCTGGAATCCGGTCGACGGCACTGAGAAGGCGAAGTTCGAGGGCCACGGCGACGCCATCTGGGCCGTCGCCTATTCGCCTGACGGCCAGACCATCGCCAGCGGTGGCGCCGATCGCACGCTGCGGCTCTGGGCCGCTGCCGACGGCAAACCGCTCGCCACCCTCGCCGGCCACAAAGACTGGGTGACGTCGTTCGCCTTCTCTACCGATGGCTCGCGAATCGTCAGCGGCGGCATAGACGGCGCGGTGAAACTCTGGGACGCCGCCGCTCGCGGCGAGCAGGAGGGTCCCGAGAAGGCGGCGTCGAGCGTGTGGACGGTGGCCTTCGCTCCCGATGCCGCATCGCTCTTCGTCGGCACACACCACGGCGCGCGTCGTGTGGCAACTCCGGCGCCGAAACTGCTGCCGCCGCCTCCTTCGCCGCCCTCCCCTCCACCAGCCGCGGCGAAGGTGGAGTCGGCGCCGCCCCAGCACCTCGTGCCGACGCAGTTCACGAGCATGTCTGGTGGCTCCGGAGCGATCGCGGCCGATGGCACGGTGACGGTGACGGGCCCGCTCGCCAAGGACACCTACACCCTCAAGGCGGCGATTCCCGCAGGCGGCAAGGTAACGGCATTCCGGCTCGAGGCGCTCGCCGACGACGCCCTCCCCCAGAAAGGGCCGGGTCGGGCCGGCAACGGCAACTTCGTGCTGAGCACGTTCGCCGTTCTCGCGGGGGCGCCTGGCGCGGCCGACACGCCGACTGCCATCCGGTTCTCGGCGGCGCGGGCCGATTTTGAACAGCCGCAGTACGGCGCCGCGGCGGCCATCGACGACAAGGCCGATACCGGCTGGGCTATCGCCGGCGGGATCGGCCAGCCGCACGAGGCGATCTTCACGGTGCACCCCGACACCAGCCTGCCCGCCGGGGCTCCCCTCACGATCACGCTCGACCAGCAATACGCCGACGGGCAACATGCCCTCGGAAAGTTCCGGCTCTCAGTGGTCCAGGAACCCACGCCGGCGCCATAGTGCCGGCTGGCTTCACGACCACTCGTCCTTGTACTACCTCACGAAGGAGCGTCGCAGATGACCTTGTCGCCTCTGTCCCGCCACTGGCCGACCGCGGCCATCGCCGTCGCCGCAGCGGCCGTCGGTGCCGCGATCGGTTTCGGTTGGCGATCCGAGTCGCCGCTGCCGCGAGTCGCGGCGATGACGTCCCTTTCCCACGATTCGTTCGCCGTCTGCACCGCACCCATCGATGGCTCGATCGAGGGATTCTTCATCCTCGATTTCGAGACCGGTGACCTCACCGGCGGCGTGCTGAACGCCACCACCTCGAAGTTCGGCGTCTCCTACCGTTGCAACGTGCTGAAGGACCTCGGCTTCAAGGCCGGCAAGGTCAAGAACCCGAAGTTTCTCCTCGTGCCCGGAATGGCAAACTTCGGTGGTGCGAGCGGCAGCCGGATGGCGCAGTCGGTTCTCTACGTCACCGACGCGGCCACCGGCGTCACCGTCGCCTATGGAATTCCCTGGAGCTCCCAGCAGACGGCCGGGGGTTCCGGACCGGTCATGGCCGAACTGGTGCCGCTCGACGCCGCCCGGCCGCGCGGCGGCGGCACGAAGGTCCAGTAGGATGTCGTCCGACATCACATCTTCGCCGGCCGAGGTGGCCGTCACCGTCAACGGCGTTGCCCGGGCGCTCGCCGCGGGCTCGTCGCTTCGCGACCTGATCGAGGCGCTCGGCTTCGCCGGCCGCCCGATTGCCGTCGAAGTCGATGGCGACGTGGTGCCCCGCGCGGCACTGGCCAACCGCACGCTCGTGGGCGGAGAGCGGATCGAGATCGTGACATTCGTCGGCGGAGGCTGACCGGAGAGACGCATGCACTCAGTCGACACCACCGCCGCGATACCCGCCCTCGATGATGCGCCGCTCGTCGTCGGCGGCATCACGCTCGCCAGCCGGCTCGTCGTGGGCACCGGCAAATACGCCACCTACGCCGAGATGGCCCGCTGCCTGGATGTTTCCGGTACCGACTGCGTCACCGTGGCAGTCCGCCGTGAGCGGCTTGTCAACGCGGCGGGGGAGAACATTCTCGACCACCTTGACGCCGCGCGGTATTCCCTCCTGCCCAACACCGCCGGCTGCTACTCGGCCGACGACGCCGTCCGCGTGGCCCGGCTCGGCCGTGAGCTGCTCCGCGACATGGGTTCCGCGACGTCGGAGTGGGTAAAGCTCGAGGTGCTCGGCGATACCAAGACGCTCCTGCCCGATCCCGTTGGCACACTCGAGGCCACCGAAAAGCTCGTCGCCGACGGATTCAGCGTGCTCGTCTACACGAGCGACGATCCGGTGATCGCCAAGCGGCTCAAGGGGCTCGGCGCTGCAAGCGTGATGCCGGCTGGCAGCCCGATCGGCTCAGGCCAGGGCGTGCTCAACGCCAACAACCTGCGAATCTGCCTGGAGTATCTCAAGGACGGTGATCCTGCGTATCCGGTGATCGTCGATGCCGGCGTGGGCACCGCGAGCGACGTCGCCTTCGCGATGGAACTCGGCGCCGACGGCGTGCTCCTCAACACCGCCATCGCCCACGCGCAGGATCCCGTGCGGATGGCGGCGGCGATGCGGGCCGCCTGCCAGGCCGGCCGGCTCGCCTTCCTCGCGGGCCGCATGCCGCGGCGGCTCTACGCCACTGCGTCGAGCCCGGACGATGGCCGGATCGTACGCCCCACCTGACTCCCAGGAACCTTCACGGTGCTGGCAAAGCGGATCATTCCCTGTCTCGACGTCGAACGCGGCCGGGTCGTGAAGGGCACGAAGTTCCTCGAACTCGTCGATGCAGGCGATCCCGTCGCGGTGGCTGCCCGCTACGAGGCCGAGGGGGCCGACGAACTGGTGTTCCTCGACATCACCGCCAGCCATGAGGGACGGGGCATCATGCTCGACGTGGTCCGGCGGGTATCGGAGACGGTGTTCATGCCGTTCACCGTCGGCGGCGGCATCCGCACGCTCGACGACGCGGCGCGGCTGGTCCAGGCGGGCGCTGAGAAGGTGAGCATCAACTCGGCAGCCGTCCGTACACCCGACCTCGTCACCGCCGTGGCCGATCGACTCGGCAGCTGCGCGACGGTGGTCAACATCGACCCCAAGCGAGTGATCAAGGACGGCCGTGAGATCTGGGAGGTGTTCGTCAACGGCGGACGCGTGCCGACGGGCCTCGAGGCTGTGGCCTGGGCGCGGGAGGTCGAGCGACTCGGCGCCGGCGAGATCGTGCTCACCTGCATGGACCGCGATGGCACCCGCGAGGGGTACGATCTCGAGATCACGGCGGCGGTGAGCCGGGCGGTGGGCATCCCGGTCGTGGCCAGCGGCGGGGCGGGCGCCCCAGAGCACCTCGCCGACGCCGTCGAACGCGGTGGGGCGGATGCGGTGCTCGCCGCTGGAATCTTCCACTTCGGCCAGTGTACGATCCGCGAAGTCAAGGATCTATTCGTTCGCCGTGGCATTCCCGTCCGGCCTGCCTGCTAGCTCCCCGGTCCCTACCCTCCGGCCTGCGACTGTCATGTCCACGATCGAGTCAGCTCCGAGCGATGTCGCCAAGCCCGTTGGCACCAACGGCTATAAGCACGAGATCGACCGCCTCTTCGAGGCCCTCGTCAAGCTCAGCGGGAGCGACCTCCACCTCAAGGCCGACCAGCCGCCGATCATCCGCGTGAAGGGCACGCTCCAGCCGCTCAAGCACCCCAAGATTGACGACGCGCGGATGCGGCAGCTCTGCATGCCGATCATGAGCGAGCGACAGCGGAGGATCTTTGAGGAGGAGGGGGGCGTCGACTTCGCGCACACCTGCGTGGTCGATGGCGTGAGGTGGCGGTTCCGCGTCAACTTGCTGACGCAGCAGGGGGCGATGGGAATGGTCGCCCGCCGCGTCAACAACACGATCCCCGACTTCAAGGGCCTCTTCCTGCCGGACAGCATCGAGCGGCTCTGCGTGCTCGATCAGGGCATGGTGCTCCTCGCCGGCGTGACGGGCTCGGGCAAGAGTACCACCATCGGCTCGATGCTCAACTACATCAACCGCACGTACCGAAAGCATATCCTCACGCTCGAGGATCCGATCGAGTTCGTGTTCACCGAAGACAAGTGCCTGATCAACCAGCGGGAGATCGGGTCCGACGTCAAGAACTTCGAGATCGGGATGAAGCACGCGGTCCGCGAAGACCCCGACATCATTCTCGTGGGCGAGCTTCGCGACGTGGAAACCTTCAAGACGGCGATCCACGCCGCCGAAACGGGCCACCTCGTGTTCGGCACGATCCACGCCGCCAGCGCCTCCAGCTGCATCGGCCGTATCCTCGACCTCTTCCCTCAGGAGGAGCACGCGTCGATCAGAAGCGCCATCGCCTTCAACATGAAGGGGATCATCGCCCAGAAACTGCTCAAGTCGATCAAACCCGGCGTGAGCCGCGTGCCAGTCTGCGAGGTCATGTTCTTCGACGTGCTCGTGCGAAAGTATGTGCTCGAGGAGCAGGACCACCTGATTGCGGACCACATCAAGAAATCATTCCGCGATGGCATGCAAGACTTCACCCAGAGCCTCAAGAGCCTCATCGACCAGCAGCTGATCGACCGCAACGACGCCATGGAGATCGCGCCCAACCGTGAGGCCCTCGAGATGGCGCTCAAGGGGATCGGGGTGACGTGATGCCAACTCGCCGCTGCAGCGTCCCCTCGGCGGCATCCCTTGCCGGGCCGATCCTCGCCGCCATGTCTGCGCTGGCAGCCGTGCCGGCACTGGCCGATGCCGCCGCCGGCTGGCCGGAGCAACTGCCCCAAGGCTGGGACAGTCGCGGTGGTGGTGGCGGCCTGTCCATCATTCCGGCCCTGGCCTGGTGGTTGTGTGTGCTTGCCTGGATGCGGACGGTCGATTGGGTCTCCAGCGACGCCACGAAGCACAAGTTCCAGCCGGCCTTCTGGGGCATGGTCTGCGGCCTACCGATGTTCCTGGCCGCGATCATCGCCTGGTGGATCCCGTCGGCGCTTGGTGGCCTTGCCCTGATGATCGCCTCCTGGCTGGCGCCGACGATCGCCTACGCCATGGTCCGCAACAAGGCACTCCCCCCGTCGGAGCAGATCCTCACCGTCGGCCACGGCCGTCGGATCGTGGCCAAACTGCTCGCCCCGCTCGGGGTCGAGATCGACGCCGGGTTCGACGAGGCCGATCTGATTCCCAAGGTCGAGTTCGCTGCGGCCGGTGGCAAAGACGCGGCAGAGAACGCGGCTCGCCTGGAGGCTGCCACGAAACTCGCCGGCTTCGAGGAAGCCAGAAAGACCATGCTCGGTGCGGTGATGGCCCGAGCCAACACGCTCGTGATCGACCTCGAGCCCGCCGGGATGGGCGTGCGGCACGAGGTGGACGGCGTCTGGCAGAAGGAAAAGATCCGACAGCCGCCGCGAAGCCGCCGGGAGAAGGAGTCGTGGGTTGAGGCGCCCAAGTCGAGCCTCGAGGTCGGCCAGGCGGTGGCGGCGGTCATCAAGGCGCTCTGCGGACTGCCCGCTGGCGCCAAGGAGTCGAAGGGGGTGCCCTTCGTGCTGCAGGTCGATGGCAAGCCACGGAACTGCCGGCTTTCCGTCGCGCGACAGCCTTCGGGCGAGCAACTCGTCGTCAAGATCGACCCTCCGGCCACCATCTTTAAGAAGCTCCCCGACCTGGGCATGCCCGCCGCGCTCGCCGAGAGGCTTGTCAGCCTGACGGCCGTCGAGAAGGGATTGATCCTGGTGTCGTCGCCCCCGGGCGCCGGCCTGACCACCACGTTCGATCTGGTCTTGCTCTCCGCCGACCGACTGCTGCGCGACTTCATCTCGATCGAGGATGCGGCCACCCCGTCCCGCGAGATTCAGAACGTCAAGCCGGTGCCCTACGACGCCCGTACCGGCGTCACCCCGCTGGCGGCCCTCGAGGGCGTCCTCCGCACCTACCCCAACGTGATCCTCACGCGTGATGTTCGCGACAAGCAGCTCGTCGTCAAACTTCTGGAACTCGCGGCCGACGACAAGTTCGTGATCATGAGCCTTAAGGCGACCGACGCCACCGACGCGATCCCCCGAATCCTCGCCTGCGGCGTGCCCGCTCAGACACTCGCCACCACGCTGGTTGGCTCGGTTTCGCAGCGGATGGTCCGCAAGCTCTGCCCGAAATGCCGCGAGGAGTATCCGCCCGATCCGGAGCCGCTCCCGAAGGTGCTGGCGCAGCTGAAGCTCACGCCCGAGCAGCGCGGCCATATCCGCAAGGCCTCGCCGCACGGCTGTCGCCTCTGTGGTGGCACCGGCTACCTCGGACGCGTTGCGATCTTCGAACTCGCCAGTGGTCCGACCGTCCGCAAGGCGGTGGCCGCAGGCACCGACGCCGCCACGCTCCGCAAGGCTGCGATTCAGGACGGCATGACACCGCTCGTCGAAGCCGGCAAGGCTCTTGTGCTTGAGGGCGTCACATCGATCGACGAGATCCAGCGGGTGTTCGCCGCAGCCCAGCCCCAGCAGCCGCCCCCCGCACCGAACGCCGCCAGGGGAGCCGCCAAAAAATGATGCTCAGCCTTGTGCTTCTGGGTCTGTTCGTTGCGGTGACCTTCGCGCTGTGGCGCGAGGGCCTGTGGGGTTCGGCCATCATGCTCCTCAACGTGCTCACCGCAGCGACGTTCGCCACCGCCTGGTATGAGGCGGTCGTGGCGTTTCTCCTCAAGCGGGGCATGTCGAGTTACGACTACCTGCTCGACTTCATCTGCATCTGGGGCCTGTTTGCGGTCATTTTGCTGGCCCTCCGGGAGATCTCGGACCGCGTCTCGCGGACGAAGGTCCGGTTCCGCAAGCCGGTCGAGATGTTCGGCTGCCCGATCGTGGCCGCGGCCACCGCCTGGATCGTGGTCTGCTTCACCGCAGCCACGCTTCACACTGCCGCCGTGCCTCGCGACCTGATCCAGGCGACACCCGAGGCGCGGATGTTCTTCGGACTCTCCCCCGACCGTCGCTGGTTGCAATGGGTTCGCGGCTCGACGCTCCACGGTCCCTTCGGCCGACCAGAGCACGCCTTCGACGAGAAGGCCGATTTCATCGTTCGCTATGCGACGCGGCGGAAGCAGCTCGAGGCGCAGCCCGAGCTTCGCGTGAGGCGGTGAGCCGATGACCGTCGATCCTCCCGTCGACGCAACGGTCGACTACCGGCCCGTGAGTGCCCTGGCAGTAGCAGCCCTTGTCGCCGGCTGCGCTTCGGGGCTGGCGGTCGTCACGAGGTTCGCCTGGGCAGTGCCCCTCGTCGGTATCGCCCTGGCCGCAGCGGCGCTTGCCGACGTCGCGCGGCCCGAAGCCCGTAAAGCGGGCCGGCTGGCAGCCCTCACCGCCTTGGCGCTCTCCATGGGATTCGGCGCCCAGGCGGTGACCGGCCATTTCGTCGATCGCTGGATCATGGCGAGCCGGGCCAAGGCCGCCGCCCGCGCCTGGATCGATGCCATCCGCGAAGGGCGAACCGTC
>QWPO01000092.1 GCA_003669255.1 Planctomycetota bacterium
ACGCACCTCGAGTTTTCCGACGTCGATCCGCCGCTCGACGCCGCCGGCGGACTGCCCGGTTGGATCGAACGTGTCGTCGCGCTGCGACGCGGGCGAGCCAGCGGTACCGCGGCGGATCGCCAGGTCGCTGCAGCGATCCGTCGAGGGCTCGACGAGTCGGCGGCCCACGGGGTGACGGCGGTCGGCGAAATCTCCACGGGGATTCCGGTCGGCGGGTATCCGGCCGGGGGGCCGCGACTGCGGATCTTTCGTGAGGCCCTCGGTCTGTCTGCCGAATCGGCGACGCAGGCCCGGACGGAGGCGATTCGCGACGTTGGACGCCTGCTCGCCGCGGGAGTGTCGGCCGGCATCTCTCCGCATGCGCCCTATTCCGTCGCTGCTCCGCAGGCAGCCTGCCTGATCGCCGCGGCCCGAAACTGCGACGTCCCGCTGGCGATGCACGTCGCCGAGAGCGAGGCGGAGGCCGACCTGTTCCGCTCAGGAACCGGTCCCTTTCGCGAACTCTTCGAACGACTTGGGGTGTGGCCGCCGGGCGGGCCGGCACTCCTTTCGGCGGCTGAGTGGATCTCGCGACTTGCCCGCGGCCCGCGGGGCGTCGTCGTCCACGGCACGCACCTCGGCCGCGATCCGGATGCGCTCGCTCGGCTCACCCGGCACCGCGACCGGCTCTGCGTGGCCGTCTGCCCGCGGACGACACGTGCGCTCTCCGGCAGCCTCCCGCCCGTCGGCCTCTTTCGGGAGGCCGGAGTCCGCGTGGCGATCGGCACCGACAGCCGTGCCTCGAACCCGGATCTCTCGGTGCTCGCCGAGTGCCGCACACTCGCTGCGGCGGGCATCGTGTCACCTGAGGAGGCACTCCGCATGGCCACGGTGAATGCGGCCTGGGCTCTCGGCTTCGAGCGGTCGTGCGGCATCCTCGCCCCTGGCCGTCCGGCCGACCTTGCGATTCTCGTTCCCACGACAGCCTGCGCCGATCCCTACGAGGCGATCCTCGACCCGTCGACGCGGATCATCGCCACGCTCCGCGCCGGCCGCACGATCGCGGGCTCGCTCGAGGGCATGGTTCAAGCCGACCGGCCGTAAGGCCGCGGGCTGAGGCACAACGCACTCCATGTGATCGAGTAAAGGAGGTGAGGGGCTGCCCATGCCCCGAGAGCCGGCGTTGCTTTCTCCGCGAAGCCAGGATGGCGAAGCGGAGAAAGCATCGAGCGAGTGAAGGGTAGGATGCCCGCAGCGAGCGTCCGGCGATGGGGCGTGGGCAGCCCCTCACCGGCACGATGGACAGACACAGGTTGAAAACCTGTGCTACGGGGGGGAAACCCAGAGCCGCGATCTCCGTCAGCACACTGGCCTGTCCAACGTCAGCGAACTGGGGACACGAGTCGGAGGATGTCGGCGGCTGGGACGCACATGTTGAGCCCCATCTGAAAGTCGCCTGGCGGGGCCTCCTCATCCCGTCGGTCGCCGTGGAGTGCGTCGTCGGAGGCGTAGACGGCCAGCGTGCTCGACACCATGCCCACCACGTTGCCGCGATCATCCACGAGCGGGCCGCCACTGGAGCCGACAGCGAAATCGACGGTCGTGGTGAACATCGTCTTCGCCTGTCCGTCGGCGCGGTGCACGAAGTAGCGAGAGAGGATCCCTTCGGTGAACGAGTAGAGGGCGCCGTCGGGGTGGCTGAGGGCGTGGAGCCGCTGGCCGGGCTTGGCGCCGGCGATGAGCGGCAGGGCGGGAAGGCGATCGACACCCCCGAGCCGGCAGATCGCGATGTCGGCGAACGGGCTCACGGCGAGGATCTCCGTGACCGGATGGATGACCCCGTCGGCCGTCTCCGCCGCCAGCACGGGCGCACCCGGCAGGTCGACGACGTGGTAGTTGGTCACCACGATGCCGGCAGGGGCGATCACGAAGCCCGTCGCCAGCGAGAGGTCGTGCCGGTCTTCCTCGGCCGCGGGCTCGAGCGCCACCATCACCACCACGCTTTTTCGCACCAGTTCGAAAAGATCCTCGCTCGAGAGAGGCCGGTCGGACGGTGCGGTGAGTTCGACGCGGCAGGGCTCGATGGTCGCCCGCGACAGCAAGTCGTCGAGAGGTACTCCCCGGCCGGAGGTGACGAGTTCCCGAGCCCCGTCCTCCAGCCGTCGCAGCCGTTCGTCGTCGGTTGGCCCTGGATCGGCCGGCGGCCGTTCGTACTCCGCGAGGATCTCCAGCAGCACGAGCCGCGTGGAGGGATCGTCGTCGCAGAGGTCGATCGCCCGGCGGTGCATCGCGATCCCCTCGGCGCGGCTGCCGGTCATGACGAGGGCTCGGGCACAGGTCTCGAGCACCTGCACGTCGTCGCCTGCCGTGATCTCATAAGCCTTGCGGGCGGCGCGGAGGGCAAGCGGCAGGTCGCGCTGCGGTAGGGCGTCATCGGTGAGGATGCCCCAGGCCAGTGAGTCGAGCATGAGAGCGTCGTCGGCGTGATCTCGCAGGATCTGTGCGCCGACCGCGGCCGCCGCCTGCGCGCCGTCGGGCTCGGCCAGCTGGGTGAAGTAGTCGTCGACGAGGTCTGTGGTTTCGGCCGCAGGCTCCGCGTCGGCGACCGCCGGCGCCGCCACGGCCACGGCGGAGAATCCGCCCACGCTCCACGCGAGCAGAGCCGTGGCCAAGCAATGCTGGTGAAAGCGGGCAGGCATGGGGGCGTCACTCGCCGTCTGGGGACGTCAGAGCCTGCAGTTGCCGATTCGCGTCTCGATGATCGCGGAGGCACCGATTGCCTCGAGCTTCTCCATCACGGCATGGACCTCGCCCCGCTTCACCATCGCCCGGACGGCGCACCATGAGGCGTCTTCCAGGGCCATGACCGTGGGCGAGTTGAACCCAGGCGTGATCTTTTCCGCCTCGGCCAGCTGCGTCCGGGGCACGTTGTATTCCAGCAGTGACCAGCTGCGGGCGATCACGATCCCTTCGAGCCTGCGGACGATCCGGTCGGCCAGCGCGGTGTCGTGCAGGCCGGGGTGCCCGATGAGCACGGTCTCGTAGCGGCCGATCTCGTCGAGGACATGCAGCCGGTTTGCGGCGAGCGTGCTGCCAGTCTCGACGAGGTCAACGATCGCGTCGGCCACGCCCAGGGCGATCATCACCTCCACGCTGCCCGTCAGTTCCACGAAGTGGGCTTCGACGCCACGGTCGGCGAGCCAGCGGCGGGTGATCCGCGGAAAGCTGGTCGCGATCCGGCGGCCGGCGAGCTTCTTCGGGTCATCGATGGTCGCATCGTCGGGCACGCAGAGGGCGAGCCGGCAGGTGCCCACGCCGAGATCGAGCCGGTGAACCACCTCGGCGCCGCTCTCAGCCACGAGGTCGGCCCCCGTGATCCCGAGGTCGATCGCCCCCTCGGCCGTGAGCACCGGGATGTCATCAGTGCGGAGGAACGTCACCTCCACCGGCATGTCTTTGCAGCGGGCGAAGAGGCTTCGCTCGGTGCGGCGAAAGGAAAGCCCGGCGTCGCCGAGCAGCTGTGCGGAGAGTTCGGCGAGCCGACCCTTGCTCGGCACCCCGATCCTGAGCAGCCGGTCCTGACGGTTGTCGCTCATGGCGATCCTCCCTTGTCGCTTGCGGTGCGGGCCGCCTTCTCGTCGAGTCCGGAGACGCCGAACCGGCGGGCGAGTTCCCGCTCGACACTGGCGAGGGGAACGTCGCGGCAGGCCAGCAGCACGAGGGCGTGATAGAACAGGTCTGCCGCCTCGGCGACCACGCGGTCGTCGGTCTCCCCGCAGGCCGCGCGGACGAGTTCCTCAGCCTCCTCCGTGACCTTCGCGCCAGCCCCCACCGGGCCGCTCGCGAGCAGTTTCGTGGTGTAGGATCGGGCGGAGGGGTCGGCCTTTCGGGAGGCGATCACGCTCTCCAGGGCTTCGAACACCTCACCGCAGCGGCGGGGCGATGGACTCGGATCAGGCACGGTCAACGACGACTCCCGAAGACCCGCAGCCCGGCGGGGCCGGATCGTCCGGCCCACCGTGTGCGGGGACCACAACTCTAGCATGCAACCCGGCCGAAACCGGCCACCCCGCCCCACGCCTCGGGGATGACTGCTGGTTCCTGTCGGGGCCGACCGCCTCGGGCAAATCGGCGCTGGCGATTCCACTGGCCCGTCGCCTTGGTGCCGAGATCGTGAGCGTCGATTCGATGGCCGTCTACCGGGGGCTCGACGTGGGCACCGCGAAGCCGACCACCGCCCAGCGGGCCGCGGTGCCACACCACGTGGTGGACGTGGTCCCGGCGGCGGAGCCCTACAGCATCGCGCAGTGGCTCGCAGACGCCTCGCGGGCGGTCACGGACTGCCGGTCGCGTGGCCGGGGCATTCTCTTCGTCGGCGGCACACCGCTGTACCTGCGGGCTCTTCGTGACGGCCTGGCTCCGCTGCCACCAGCCAATCCCGAGCTCCGTCGGCGGCTTGCCGAGGAGGCGACGGCACGCGGCCCCGAGGCTCTCCATGGCCGCCTCGCTGGCATCGACCCGGCCTCGGCAGCCCGGATCCATCCCCGGGACGCGAAGCGGATCATCCGGGCCCTGGAGGTCGCCGAGACGACCGGCCAGCCTCTCTCCCACGCCTTCGCCCCGGCCTCGAATCCGCTCTTCGAGTCGCGGTTGATGGTCGTCGACCTGCCGCGGGCGGTTCTCTACGACCGGATCGACCGCCGCGTGGAGCGGATGTTTGCGGAGGGCCTCATCGAGGAGACCCGCGAGGCCCTCGCGGCCCCCGGCGGCATCGGCCCCACGGCCCGGCAGGCGGCCGGCTACACCGAGGCCATCGAACTCCTCGAGGGCCGCCTCGACCTCCCTGAGGCGATCTGTCGCACGCAGCAGCGGACGCGTCAGCTCGCGAAGCGGCAGCTCACGTGGCTGCGAAGTTTTTCCGCAGCCACGTGGATCGCGGCATGATCCCACGTCCCCCGCGGCCCCGGGTGGAACACCACCCGAAGGCTGCGGGCCGGACGCGGTATCGTCATGAAATTGGCGGCTGAACCCAGACTCGCGAAACCCGGCTGCGGGGCGGGACGAGCTGGCTCGCCAACGGCAGGATAGCCGACGCTCGCCATCCTCGCCCCGATCCCTTCGCCTACCCAGCCGTTATGCGACCAGCTTCACCGCCGGCTGCTCGCCGGTGATGCCGATGATGAACTCCTCGAAGATCTTGACGTCGAGCGCCGAGGCGGTCTCGGCTTCGGGGTGAAACTGCACGCCGATTGCGGTCCAGTTTTCAACGGCGCTCTCGATCGCCTCGACCACGCCGTCCGGAGCGCGGGCAGTGACCTTGAAGCTCGCCGCCACGTCGTCGATGGCCATGTGGTGCATGCTATTCACGCGAATCTCGCCGTCGCCATACACCCGCTCCATCGCGGAGCCCGACTCGACGAGCAGAGCATGCCGGTGGGCCAGGTCGGTCGGATCCTTGTGGGGGATCGACTTCGGCAGATCTTCGGGGATGTGGAGGAACAGCGTGCCCCCTTCGGTGATGTTGATGAGCTGCATGCCGCTACCGATTGCGAGCACGGGCATGTGGCGGGCGCAGATGTGCTTGGCGAGCATCCGGTCGAAGTCTTCGCGGCGGGTGTCCATCGGCCGGACGGCCGGGTGGGGCATGTAGCCGTCGCGGCGGGGGTCGAGGTCGGCACCGCCGACCATGACCACGCCGTCGAGCAGGTCGAGAAGGCGAACGACATCATCTTCCTCGGCCAGGGGCGGCAGGATCACCGGGATGCCACCGGAGGCCGTAATGCCGTCGTAGTAGCCTGCGGCGACGAACGAGAGGGCCGCGTGCTCCTTGCGGGTCGAACGGTAGTCGGTGTTGATGCCGATGAGGGGCTTGGCTGCCATGGTTGAAGGATCCTCCGTGAAAAGTCATCCCGACATCCATGTCGGGCTTGGCGGCGAACGTATCGGCCGCAAGGGCAGTCGCAAGCTTTTTTCGGATTTTGTGGTGGCGGCACCCGTGCCACCACAAGATCGGGTGCTAGCACGCCCGGTGCTAGCATCCGGCGTTCTGAATACGGTCGCCCCCGCTCGGGGCTGCCCATGCCCGTCGCCGGACGCTCGCTGCGCCCCTCCAGGGCTTCGCTCGCTCGATGTTTCCTCCGCTGCGCCATCCTGGCTGCGCGGAGGAAACAAACGCCGGCTCCCGGGCACGGGCAGCCCCTCGCTGGCCCCCCGTAGCACAGGTTTTCAACCTGTGGGCCTGGCTGTGGGTCTTGCGACTTCGCGCTCACCGGGGGTGCGTGACGCGGTAGATGTCGATTTCCGGCCCGGTGGTGATGCCATGCGGCCGGCGGGGCTGCTGCTTCACGATCCCGAGGCCCGCGGCACGAATCGCGGGCTCGAAGTTCACGGCCCGGGCGCGGCCGGGGTCGGCCACGAGAGCCGTGCCATTCGGAGTGAGCGTGCGGGCGACCACGGCCGCCAGGGCCTCGGCGTGGTGCTTCTCGTAGAGCACGTCGGCTGCGACCACGAGGTCGAACATAGGCAGGTCGTCCGGCAGCCGCCGCCAATCGAGCAGCAGCGTTTCCAGGCCCTCGGCCCCGTTGCGGTTGGCGTTGTAGCGGACGCCCTCAAGGGCGTCGTCTTCGTAGTCGCTGGCCACCGCGCGGAAGCCGCGGCGACAGGCCACGATCGCCGGCAAGGCTAGGCCGCAGCCGAGTTCGATGAGGCTGCGGCCGCCGGGCTCCATGCCGGCGATCTCCTCGGCGAGCACGAGGGCCGATTCCCAGACGTTGGCCCAGTAGGGAATCCGCTCGTCCCGCTCGAAGGCCTCGACGTCGATCAGGGCGTCGAGGTCGGGCGGCTGCCAGAACGTGTAGCGGTCACCGTTGATCTCGATCGCCCGCTCCACCGGCGCGAACCGCTCGTAGCCCATCCTCACCGCCCTCCACCGTCGCATCCGTCACGATCGGCGCCGGGAGTCACGCCGGCCGCCTGAAGTTGCGACGCGTGAAGCCCTGCCGTGTGTCACGATTGTACGGTCTCTCCTCCAGCCGCCAGCCCGCCCCATGCTCACCGACTACGACCTCCATCTCCTCGGCGAGGGCCGTCACTGGACGAGCTACGAGAAACTCGGGGCACATGTCGAGGAGCACGACGGCGTGCGCGGCGTGACCTTCGCCGTCTGGGCCCCGAACGCCGACAGCGTGTCGGTGGTGGGCGACTTCAACGGCTGGGACTCGGCCGCCCACCGGATGCACAAGCGGATCCCGTCCGGGATCTGGGAAAAGTTTGTGCCGGGTCTCGAGGCTGGCACGCTCTACAAGTATCGGGTGCACGTCGCCGGCGGCCATTCCGACCGCAGCGACCCCTACGGTTTCGGCGCCGAAGTGCCCCCGCGCACCGCCTCGCAGGTGATCGACCTCGACGCCCACCAGTGGCAGGATGGCGACTGGATGGCCACGCGGGCCGCCCGCCAGTCCCTGTCGGCGCCGCTGTCCATCTATGAGGTTCACCTCGGGAGCTGGCGACGGCCGGGCGACGACCCGCACCGCTGGCTCTCCTACGCCGATCTCGAGCGGGAACTCGTGCCCTACATCGTGGAGATGGGATTCACGCACGTCGAGTTCCTACCCCCCACCGAGCATCCGCTGTCGGCGAGCTGGGGCTACCAGACGATCGGCCTGTTCGCCGCCACGAGCCGCTTCGGCCCGCCGCAGGCGCTGATGTCGCTCATCGACGCCCTCCACCGGGCGGGCGTGGGCGTGATCATCGACTGGGTGCCGGCCCACTTCCCCAAGGATGGCCACGGCCTCCGCCAGTTCGATGGCACCGCGCTCTACGAGCACGACGACGCGCGGAAGGGCGAGCACCCCGACTGGGGCACGATGATCTTCAACTACGGCCGCCACGAGGTGGCCAACTACCTGATCTCAAGCGCCCTCTTCTGGCTCGAGCACTACCACGTGGACGGCCTGCGGGTCGATGCCGTGGCCTCGATGCTCTACCTCGACTACAGCCGCAAGGAAGGCGAGTGGGAGCCCAACTGCTTCGGCGGCCGCGAAAATCTCGAGGCGATCGAGTTCCTCAAGACCTTCAACATCCAGGTCCACGAGCGGTTTCCCGGCACGCTCACGATCGCCGAAGAGTCGACCGCCTGGCCGGGCGTGTCGCGGCCCACCTACGTGGGCGGCCTCGGCTTCAGCCTGAAGTGGAACATGGGCTGGATGAACGACACGCTCAAGTACATGCGGCACGACCCCGTGCACCGCAAGTTTCACCACGACGAACTGACGTTCAGCCTGATCTACGCCTTCCATGAGAACTTCGTCCTCCCGTTCTCGCACGATGAGGTCGTTCACGGGAAGGGCTCGCTGATCGGGCAGATGCCGGGCGACGACTGGCAGAAGTTCGCGAACCTCAGGCTGCTCTATGCCTACATGTGGTGCCACCCCGGCAAGAAACTGCTCTTCATGGGTGGCGAGTTCGGGCAGTGGGCAGAATGGAACTTCGACGAGAGCCTGCAGTGGCACCTCGGACAGTGGGAGAAGCATGTCGGTCTGTCGCGGGCCGTCGCCGACCTGAACCGCCTCGTCTGTCGCGAGAAATCGCTCCACGAACTCGACTTCGACGGCCGTGGCTTCGAGTGGATCGACTGCCACAACTGGCAGGACAGCGTGCTGGCCTTCGCCCGGCGGGCCGCCGACCCAGCCGACTTCACAGTCGTGTGCTGCAACTTCACACCCGTGCCCCGCGAGGGCTATCGGCTCGGCGTGCCGCACGGCGGCGTCTACGACGAGGTCTTTAACGGCGACTCGGCCTGGTACGGTGGCGGCAATCTCGGCAATGCCGGGGCCATCGCCGCCGAGCCGCGGCCACACCACGGCCGCGACTTCTCGGTGTCACTCACGCTCCCGCCGCTGGCGACGGTCGTCCTCAAGCCGCGCCGGTCGAGCAGCCCGTAGGTGCAGGTTGGCAACCTGCACGGGGGTCTGTGACGGCGGCTGTTCACCGCAGGATGCCATCCTGCGGCTACCAAAGTTCGGCGGTGCGCGTTACCGAAGTTCCGGGCCGCGGGGTTCACGCTTCCAGGAGACGGCGTACCGCTCCAGGATCGACTTCATCCAGCCGTCGTAGACGCTCCGGGTGTCGTCGTCGGCAACCGTTGCGAGTCGCCGGGGATCCTGCGTCGAGGCGAGGAACAGGTCCTTGAGTTGGGCGTCGTCGGGCTCGAGCGACACCAGCCGGATCGCGTAGCAGACGGTCTTCGGCTCGTTGAACGCCACGGCCGTCTGGCCCGGTTCGAGGTCGAACACCGCCCGCATCACTTCGTCGCCGGGCATCGCGAGCCCTTCGGGCTGCGAGAGTTCGGGCGCTGAGCCGAAGGGGGCGGTACCCCGCGTGAGCCACGTGAACGGCCCAGCCTTCTCGACTTCCACGCCGCCACGGGCCGCTGCAATCTGCTCCAGCGTCTTTCCGGCCTTCGCCTCCGTGGCGATCTCCTCGGCGGCCTTCCGGGCCAACGGCCGAGCCTCGACGATCCGCCAGGCGCGGAGCACGTCGTCGCGGGCCGACTGGAA
>QWPO01000194.1 GCA_003669255.1 Planctomycetota bacterium
AGGCCTGGGCGGCCCAGAACACAAGGGCCGGACGCAGCCGCTTCCCGGGCGCGAGGACGGCGTACCGCATCGACTCTGCAAGCCGTGCTGGCGTCTCGTCGTCGAAGCCGACCGCGGCGGAGAGCCGGGGCTCAAAAAAGTCGCGGACGGCCTCCAGGGCGGCCACGACTGAACCCCCCGCACCGGCCGGGAGGCAGGTGTCAGGAGTTGCTTCGCTGCTGGTCACCGGGCAGTTCGCCATGTGTGGCCTGCAGGGAAGGGTGAGGCTCGTGAAGGGTGATCCGAGCGGATGATCCAGGTGGGTGATCCGAGTGGATGATCCAAGCGGACGATCCGAGCCCTTCCTGAAACATCTGTTTCGCCCGGGGAAAGTCTAGCTGTCGCCTCCGCCATCGTCCATGCCGGGGAGCGCCCGCGACCGTTGTTTTCGGCCGGCTGCCCGAGGAGTTTTGGCAGCCTCACCCGTGTTGAGAGGGACGGTTGGGGCCAGGATCGGCCGTCCCTCGTCGTCGATGCGGACGAGCGTGCTGACCTTCTCTTCCGCGGCGGCGAGTTCCTCGTGCAGCCGGCGGAGCAGGCCGACACCCCGTTCATAGGCTGCGATTGAGTCTGACAGGCCGAGGCTTCCCGATTCGAGCCGCGAGACGATCTCGCCGAGGTCGGCGAGGGCGGTTTCAAACGAGGCGGGCTGGGGTGAGTCTGCGGGCTCAGCGTCCGATGGCATCGTTGGTCGTCCTTTCCACACGGCTCCAGAGGCGTCCGTCTGCGAGCTGCGTGATGATGGTAACGCCGGCCGCGATGCCAGCGGTGCTCTTGAGGGCTGCATCGTGACCGTCGAGCCTGGTCACCGACCAGCCGCGGGCAAGAAGGTGCACGGGGCTACCGGCCTCGAGACGCGCCGCCGCGGCGGCGACCCGCTCGCCAGTTCGTTCGACGACGACCCCGGCCAGGCGGCGAAGCCGGATGGCATGCCGGTCGATCGCGTCGCGACGGTCACGGACCAGCCGGCTCGGATCGGCGAACATGCGTGACCGAGCCAGCGACGTGAGGCGGTCGCGGGAGAGTTCGAACTGTCTCGCGAGCGACATCTGCAGCCGTGTCCCCAGCGAGGCGACGGTGGCGGTCACCTGGCGGGCATCGGGTACGAGTTTCACGGCGGCGTCGGTCGGCGTCAGCGCCCGCACATCGGCGGCGAGGTCGCAGAGCGTGACGTCGATCTCGTGTCCCACGCCCGACACGACCGGGATCGGCGACGCGGCGACTGCGCGGACGAGCACCTCCTCGTTGAACGACCAGAGGTCTTCGAGGCTGCCGCCACCGCGGATCAGGGCGATGGCGTCGACGGCGGGCCGCAGCCGCGCCGCCGCACCGAGGGCCGCGGCGAGTTCCTCGGCGGCTCCCGCCCCCTGCACCCGCGACGGGACGACGATCACTTCGGTCGCACGCCACCGCGACAGGAGCGTTTCAAGGAAGTCGGCGATCGCGGCTCCGGTGGGGCTCGTGACCACGGCGATTCGCCCAGGGAACTCGGGCAGGGGCTGCTTCCGGGCCGCGGCGAACGCCCCCTCGGCGTCGAGGAGGGCGTGGACGCGGCGGAGCCGGGCTTCCAGCGTGCCGGTGCCGACCGCGTGCAGCCGATCGATCGTCAGTTGGTAGGTGCCGCGGGGCGGATAGACCTCCAGCCGCCCGTGGCAGACCACGGCCAGGCCGTCGGCGGGCTCGATGGCAATCGACTGCATCGTGCCCCGCCAGATCACCGCGCGGAGCACGGCGTCTTCGTCCTTGAGCGACAGGTAGACGTGGCCGCTGGAGGCCCGCGTCAGGTTGCTCACCTCGCCGGCCACCCAGACGTCGGCAAACCGGGTCTCGACCTGCTCCTTGACTCGGGAGGTGAGGTCCGACACGCTCTGGACGTCGTCGGGCGGGCTACGGTGGTCTGTCGCGACGCGGGTGGCCATGGGTCGCCAGTGTAGCAGTCGCCGGCAACGGACCCGGCCCGGCGGAGGCGTGGAGCGAGCATGTCAGCAGCCCCAGTCGAGAGCGGAGTTTCACGCCCCGATGAGGCAGCCTCCCGAGCCGCGCTGCTCGTCGTGTTCCTCACGGTCTTCATCGACCTGCTCGGGTTCGGGATCGTCCTGCCCGTGATGCCGCGGCAGGCCGAGCCCTTCCTCAACGCTCTCGGGCTCTCGCCGGCCGCCCAGGGGGCGGTCATCGGGGTGCTCTTCTCGAGTTTCTCGCTGATGCAGTTTCTCTTCAGTCCGATCTGGGGCCGCCTCTCCGACCGGGTCGGCCGTCGGCCGATGCTGCTGTTGAGCCTGGCAGGATCGGTCGTCTTCTATGCCGTCTACGCCGTCGCGGTCCTGGTGCCGTCCGATCCCGCGCCCTCGCGTGAACAGGCCGCGCTGGCCCTCGGCCTGATGCTGCTGTCGCGGATCGGTGCCGGCATCGCCGGGGCGAGCGTGGGCACGGCGGCAGCCGTGATCGCCGACTGCACGACGCCGGAGAATCGGGCCCGCGGCATGGCGCTCATCGGCATCGCGTTCGGGGGCGGCTTCACGCTGGGCCCGTTGATTGCCTATTTCGGCCTGGCGATTTTCCGCCAGCAACCCTGGGGCGTGGGGGCGATCGCGTCGGCGCTGTCGCTGGTGGCCCTGGTGATCGCGGCCACCGTGTTTCGCGAGACGCGTCCGGCCCGAGGGGTTCCCGAGCGGCCACGGTCGGGGTTCAGCCGTATGGCCGCGGTGCTGTCGACGCCCGGCGTGGGCGCTCTGGTGCTCGTCTACTTCCTGTCGATCGTCGCCTTTGCCGGCTTCGAGTCGACGCTTGCTCGCCTGACGCGGTCGGCCTTCGGCATGTCGGATAACGACAACTTCCTTGTCTTCGCCTTCATCGGCGCCATGCTGCTCGTTGCGGGTGGCGGCTACCGGCCCCTGGCGAAGCGTTTTTCGGAGCGTCAACTGCTCGCGGCGGGGGTGCTTTTCGTGCTCGTCGGGATCGGCCTGCTCGGGGTTGTGGCCTGGTGGGTCTATCGTGATCCGTCGGCCGGTCAGGCCGTGGCGGCGAAGGCCGTCTTCTACACGGCCGCTGCGGTCGCTGTGGCGGGCTTCGCGGCGGTCAACCCATCGGTGTCGGCCTTGATCTCAAAGCAGGCCGATCCGGCGCGGCAGGGCGAGGTGCTCGGCGTCAACCAGTCGTTTGCCTCGCTCGGGCGGATCGTCGGTCCGTTCCTCGGCTCGTTTCTGTTCGGGATGCATGCCTCGCATGCGCTGCCGTTTGCGGTGTCTGCGATGCTGCTGTGCGGCGTGCTCGCGTTGTTGCCGCGGATCGCCGGTGGAACACCCCGATGACACTGCGGACCGGTGTGCTTGTGATTGGCCACGGAACAGCGGATCCGGTCGGCGCGGCGGAGACCCGGCAGGTCGCGGCGACCGTCGCCAGCCTGATGCCCGATGTGCCGGTCGAACTCGGCTTCCTGGAGGTGATCGCCCCGACGATCGGCGATGCGCTGGCCCGGCTCGCCGCCCGCGGTTGCCGCTCGATCGTGGCCGCTCCGCTGTTGCTCTTCGCCGCCGGGCACGCGAAACGCGATGTGCCCGAGGCGGTTGCGGTGGCGGCCGCGGCACACGGGATGAGCGTCCGGCAGACGGATGCGTTCGGTGAGATTCACGAGATCGTGGAACTGTCTCAGACCAGGCGCCGCGAGGCGGTCGCTACCCGCGGTCCGGTCGGGGCCGCCGCAACCGTGCTCGTGATGATTGGCCGCGGGTCGAGCGATCCCGAGGCGGCCACCCAGCTCCGCTCGTTCACGGAGGCGACCCTCGGCGACGCGGGGTCCGCCCGGCCCCGCCGGGTCGAAATGGGTTTCGTGGCGGCCGCCCGGCCACGGCTCGACGAGGCGATCGCCACCGCCTGCGACCCCGCGGACGTTGAGGTGCGTAGGATCATCGTGCAGCCTCATCTGCTGTTTCGTGGCCACGTGGAGGATCAGGTGAACGAGGCGGTGGCCAGCGGCCGGGTGCAGCGGCCCGACATCGAGTGGATTCAGGTGCCCCGACTAGGCGCCGATCCGCTCGTCGCCAGAGCACTTGCCCGCCGGGTGACGCAGGTCGCCGATGCGGAAAACACGACGGAAAGCCTGTCTCGCCAAGGCTGACGCGAGACGTCACAATGAATGGTCCCGCAGCTGATCCGGCACATCAGGTTCGGGACGGGTACGCATGTCATGACACGGAGGGTTCACCGCGTGGACGGAACGACACGGACGGGGTGGTCGATCGGCATAGTGGGCATGATGGCCATGATGGCCATGCAGTTCATGGCGGCTGCCGCCGAGGCGCAGGTGCCGCAGCAGCCGCCCGCGGTGGTGGCGCCGGCTCCCGTTGATCGGCCGGTGATCCAGGCTCCCGCAGCCGCTCCCGGTCTCCCGCCCGCGGCCGCCCCGGCTGGTGCTCCCGGGCAGGCCAACGCGCCGCCGGCGTCGGTGAAACCCGGGACCAACGACCGCTACATCGCGGTGGCGGTTCGCCGCCAACTCGAGAACGAGCACTTTCTTCGCAAGCCCATCGACGATGAGATCGCCCGGCGGTGGTTCTCCTCGTTTCTCGAGGCGCTCGATCCCATGAAGGTCTACTTTCTGCAGAGCGACGTCGATGCGTTCATGCAGAAGCGAGAGTCGCTCGACGACCTCGTGAAGAAGGGCGACGTCACCTTCGCCTACGACGTGCTGACGAGGTTCCTGCAGCGGGTGGACCAGCGGCTGCCGCTGGTCGAGCGGCTGATCCAGGGAGCCCAGGACTTCAGCAAAGACGAAACGATCGTCATCGATCGCGACGAGACGAAGTGGGCGAAGAACGAGGCCGAGGCCGAGGACCTCTGGCGGCGGCGGATCAAGTACGACCTGCTTGTGCAGAAGATGGAGAAGACGTCACCCGAGGAGGCGAAGGACAAGCTCCTGCGCCGCTATCGCAGCCTCGCCAAGCGGTGGCACCAGATGACGGCCGACGAGTTGCTCGAGACCTATCTCTCGTCGCTCACCAGCAGTTTCGATCCGCACACCAGCTACATGTCCCCCGGCACCCTGGAGAACTTCGAGATCGGGATGCGGCTGCAGCTCGATGGCATCGGCGCCCAGCTCAAGGGCGAGGACGGCTACACCACGATCGTGGAACTCACTCCGGGCGGCGCGGCCGACAAAGACGGCCGGCTCAAGTCCAAGGATCGCGTGGTCGGTGTGGGCCAGGGTACGGAAGGCGAGATCGTCGATGTCGTCGACATGAACCTGAACGAGGTCGTGAAGCTGATCCGGGGCAAGCGGGGCACGACCGTCCGCCTCAAGGTGATCCCCGTCGGTGAGAACGTGCCCAAGGTCTACGACATCACCCGGGCGAAGATCGAACTCAAGGACGCCGAAGCTCGTGGCGAGGTGATCGAGCACGGCAAGAAGGCCGACGGCGCGGCCTACAAGGTTGGCGTGATCAACCTGCCGAGCTTCTATCTCGACATGGCCGGCGCCCAGCAGGGCCAGGCGGAGTTCAAAAGCAGCACCCGCGACTGCAAGCGGCTCCTCGAGGACTTCCGCAAGCAGGGCGTCGACTGCGTGGTGCTCGATCTGCGGAGCAACGGCGGCGGCTCGCTGCCGGAGGCGATCAAGCTGACGGGCCTGTTCATCGACAAGGGCCCAGTGGTGCAGATCAAGGATTCTGACAAGCAGGTCCGTCCCTACGACGATGTCGATCCGGGCGTCGTCTGGGACGGCCCGCTGGTCGTGCTCACGAGCAAGTTCAGCGCCAGTGCCAGCGAAATCCTCGCCGGTGCGATCCAGGACTACCACCGCGGCTTGATCGTGGGCGACAAGTCGACCCATGGGAAGGGAACCGTGCAGACGCTCCTCGACGTCGGCCGCCAGCTCTTTCCCAGGTTCGACAGTTCGCCGCAGTTGGGGGCCATCAAGGTGACGATCCAACAGTTCTACCGGCCTTCCGGCGACAGCACCCAACTCGAGGGTGTGCTGAGCGATGTTGAGCTCCCGAGCATCACCAGCCACCTCCCGATCGGGGAGTCGGACCTCGATCACGCGCTGACGTTCGATCGTGTGCCGCGGGCGGATTTCGCTGGTTCCGATAAGGTGACCGACGGCATGGTGGCGATGCTCCGCGAGGCATCGGCCAAGCGGGTGCAGGCCAACAAGGACTTCGAGAAACTCGCCAGCGACATCGCCCGCTACGAGAAGCGGAAGGACGAGAAGACGATCTCGCTCATGGAGAGCGAGTTCGAGCGGCAGTGGAACGAGGGGAAGGCCGCTGAGGACGAAGAAGAGAAGAAGCTCGAAGAGATGGAGTCGCAGAAGAAGCCAGTCGTCCGTCGTGACTACTACTTCGACGAGGCCCTCAACGTCACGATCGACTACCTCAAGGCGCTGGCCGGAGCGACCGGGCTCGCCGACACCGCGAAGGTGCTGGAGCAGACACCAGCGCCGTGACCGGTTGCGGATCACGAAGCCCAATCGCGTGAGCGATGGGGACACGCCGTCTACGTCGCGCTTGCTCCCACAGCCCGGCTCTCGGGCACGGGCAGCCCCTCGCTGAGTTCGTGTTCCGCTCGTAGGTGCAGGTTGTCAACCTGCACATGACGTGTGCTCGGCGATGATTCACCGCAGGATGCCATCCTGCGGCTACGTGGGCGGCTTCAGGAACTGGTTGCCACCAGGTCCGCGAGGGCTGCGAGCGGATTGGGGTGAGCCGGGCGGAAGGCAAGGTCGCGAAAGAGCAGCTTTGGGTCGACTCGCTTGTCGGCCCCACGAGGTCTCGGGGCCGCTTTATTCCAGTGGGGCTCGGGGCTGCCCGTGAGCTTCGCCAGTGTGCCGTACCAGTCGCGACGGCGGACGGGGTGCCCGTCGGCCACGACGTACAGCCCGCGGGGCGAGGCGGCGTCGGCCACCGTGCAGACGACCGCTGCGGCGTCATCGATGTGGATGAGATTGAGCCACGAATCGGGATCAGCGGCGATTGGCAGGCCCGCCTTGAGATCGGCGATCCGCGGCAGCCGGTTGGGGCCATAGAGCCCGGCGAACCGCAGGGCCGTGCCGGGGCCGGCCGGATGGGCCGCAAGCAGTGTCTCGGCCTCGATGAGCACCCGACCCGCTTCGCGGGAAGGATTCGTCGGTGTCGATTCATCGACCATGCCGCCCCCTTCGTCCCCCCATACGCCGGTCGAACTCGAGAGGATCACCCGCGGCGTCGAGCCCACGGGCCGCGCTGCCACGAGTGCGTCGAGCAACCGCCGCAGTCCGTCAACGTGAACATCGCGGTGCGTGGCACCGGCGGTGCGATCGAAGCCCACGCCCCAAAAGACGGTCTCGGGAACTCCAGCGTCGGCGAAGAGCTTTGCCCAGCCTGGCTCTGCCGCGGTGACGTCGACCAGCGCGGGAGTGATGCCACGCTCCCGCAACTCCGCCGCCCGTGTCTCCCGCCGCGTGGTGGCGATCACGCGAAACCCGGCGTCCACCCACCGCCGCGCCACCCGTTCGCCAAGGTAGCCGCAGCCGACCACCAGCCGAAGACGCTGGGCGAGGCTACCGGGGTCCGCGGCCGCTCGATGAGCCGGGGAAACCGATGCCGGTGGGTTGGAAGCGTCGTGCGAAGTCATGGAGGTTTCCGCCGTGAGGCGACCGCTGCCGGCTAACCGTCGAGGGCCCTCGGCCGCTCGCCGTGGGAGTGCGATTCGAGCCACGACTGAAGCACCACCAGGGCAGCGACGGTGTCGGCCCGCTCTTTCTTTCGGCCGCGCGTCAGCCCGACGCCCGCGAGCATCCCGTCGGCCTCGCGAGAGCTGTATCGTTCGTCATGGAAGACGACCGGCCGGCCGGTGATCCTGTTCAGCCACGCTCCGAACCGCTCCACCTCCGCCGACATCGCGCTGGTGCTGCCGTCGGCGTGGATCGGCAGCCCGACCACGAAGCCCGCGACCGTCTCCTCGACGACGAGCCGCTGAAAGAAGGCGGTGTCGACCGCGCGGTCTCCTGTGGTCTGGTGCACGCAGAGCGGGCTGCAGATGATCCGTTCGGCGTCGCAGATTGCCACGCCGATCCGCCGCCGGCCGTAGTCGACTCCGGCCAGGCGTCCTGCTGGTAGGCCGTCGTTCATCGGCCGACCTCATCGTGGTCGGCCACAAAGCGGCCCGATTTTAGGAACGACTCGGTGGCCCGCTTGACCCGCTGGTCGCTGATCATGGCAGCATGGTGGACGGGCACGAGGAGAAAGTCACCGGCCCCGTCGAGTCTCGTCTCCTCGACGCGGACCACGGCGTCGTCGTCGCCGTCGAGCAAGGGGCTGAAGCCCGAGCCATCGCCACGGCCGCCGGCCACGATGCCGAACTCGCACGGGGGCACCGCGAGGTGAGGTTCGACCTGCGGCCAATCGACGACGAGGTCGCGGGCAGCCCCATCCGCGAGCGCCGCGAGGACGCCCACGCCACCGACCTGCCGGGCGAGGTCGGAGCCGCGGTTGGGTGGGCCCAGCATCACCATGCGATCGACACGGGCAAGGTCACCCTCGTCCGCGAGCGACATCCAGCGGCGAACGACGAGGTTGCCAAGGCTGTGGCCCACAAAACTGATCCGCGCGGTGCGCGGCAGGCCGCCGACGACGGTGTCGAGTGACCGACCGTGGGCCTCAATCGTTGCGGCGGTGCTGGCGTAGCCGAACAGGAGCACCGTCGCGTCGAGGGTCTTCCGGAGATGGTCGGCGATCGGCCGCATCGACGAGCGTCCTTCGCCGAGACCGTGGAGTACGATCACGGCGGGGCCGGCCATCGGCGGAATCGTGCCCTCGGCTTCGAGTGCGGCGAACGCCGCGTGGCACTCTTCAAGCGAGCCCTGGCGGACGAAGGCATCGCGCGAATCGAGGATGCGGCAGCGTCCGTCGCGGGGACGCACCTGGATCCGCCAGTCGTGACGGACGATCACGTCACTCCACTCGACCGCTTCCTGCGACCTGCGAAGTTTCGTGAGCCAGGTGGCGTCGCGCCCCGCCGCCTCGTCGGCCGCACCGCTGCGGACGATCGCGATGAGCAGGACGGCCGCGATCAGAGGTACTCGGTCCATCCGCGTTTCTCGAGTTCGGCGACCACCTTGCGGACGCCCTCTTCGTGGCCGCGATCCGCCACGAGCGTGGCGTCGGGGGTGTGTACTACAAGGATATCCTTCAGCCCGAGCGTGACGACGAGATGGTCGTCGCCTGCGTGGACGATCGTGCCGGCCGACTCGATGCCGAGGTGCCGGCCGACGGAGGTGTTGCCCGCATCATCCTGCGGCCGCTGGCGGGCCACGGCCGACCAGCCGCCCAGGTCATCCCAGCCGAAGGGGGCCTCGATCACGGCCACATCCGGGGCGTGTTCCAGGACGGCGTAGTCAACGGAAATGCCCTTGATCGCCGCGAACTCCTCGGCAAACACCCGGTCGCGGTCCGGGCCGTCCCAGGCGTCGGCAATTCGCCGCAGGTGCGCCATTGTCTC